>JACRCR010000233.1 GCA_016218925.1 Deltaproteobacteria bacterium
CCGAGAAAATCGCCGAGCCGTCGCAGCGCACCGTCGTCGAGCATGTTGCCGGCGATCAGGTCGCGCGCGATCGCCGCAACCTCGCGGTAGTCGCCGGCCTCGCGGACCCAGCGGTCGAAGTCGTCGTAGCGGTCGGGGTCGAGCAGCCGCAGCCGTGCGAAGTGGCCTTCCTCGCCGAGCTGCTGAGGCGTGGCGGTGAGCAGCATCAGACCTTGGGCGCGCCGTGCGATCGCCTCGACCGCCTGGTACTGCGGGCTCGCATGGCTGCGGGTCCACCGCAGGTGGTGCGCTTCATCGACTACGACCATGTCCCAGCCGGCCTCGGCCGCCTGCCAGGTCCGCTTGGGTGAGTCAGCGACCAGCGGCAGACCGGCCAGCACGAGCTGCGCCTGCGCGAACGGATTGTCCTCGGGCTCGCTTCTTTCGATTCCCGCGCATCGCTCTTCGTCGAAGATCGAAAAACGAAGCTGGAAGCGCCGTCGCAGTTCGACCAGCCACTGGTGAATGAGAGACTCCGGCACCAGCACCAGCACGCGCGCTGCGCGGCCGCTCAGCAGCAGCCGGCTCAGCACCAGGCCCGCCTCGATGGTCTTGCCGAGTCCGGTCTCGTCGGCCAGCAATACCCGCGGCGCCAGCCTCGAAGTTACCTCCGAAGCGATGAAGAACTGGTGCGGCAGCAGATCCACCCGCGGCCCGACGAAGCCTCGCAGCGGCGACTTGCGCATCGCGTGCAGGCGCGCCAGCGTTTCGATGCGCAGCTCGAACTTGGCAGGGGGATCCACCCGCCCGCCGCTCAGTCGTTGCGAAGGACTGGTCAAAGCTACCTGGTCCGAGATGTCGGCCTCCGGCAGTTCCGCTCCGTCGCAGCCGTACACCAGCAGCCCGCCTCGCTCGTCGACTCGGTCGATGCGGCCGCGGCGACCCTGCGTGTCGGTAACGCTGTCTCCGATGGCGAAGCGCACGCGGCGCAGCGGCGCCGAGCCGAGCGCGTAGCGTCGCGTCTCGCCTGCGCTGGCGAAGCTGAGCACGACGCTGCGTTCTTCGACCGAGACGACGACGCCGAGTCCCAGTTCAGGCTCGGGGTCGCTCATCCAGCGCTGGCCGCGGGCGATCGAGGATGCCGGCGAGGAGGTGACCGCCGTTGCGCGCGAAGACATCGGTGCTACCAGCTGTCCACGCAGGGCCGCTTCTTGCCGCCGCGCGGCGGCGCCGCCGGCGTGGACCGCAGCGCGGTGGTGATCCAGCGCCGCGACTCCATCGGATCGATGACATCGTCGATCTCGAAGTGGCTGGCCATGTTGACGGCTTTGCCGATCTCGTAGGCGCGCGCGACCATTTCGTCGAAGAGCTGCTTGCGGGCGGCGGTGTCTTCGATGGCAGCCAGTTCCATCTGGAAGCCGAGTTTGACCGCGCCTTCCAGGCCCATGCCGCCGAACTCGCCGGTCGGCCACGCCACCGTGAACAGCGGTGCGTGAAAACTCCCGCCGGCCATCGCCTGCGCGCCCAGCCCGTAGCCCTTGCGCAGTACGATGGTGAAGAACGGAACCGACAGGCTGGCGCCGACCACGAACATCCGCGCCGCGTGGCGCACCATCGCGCGGGTCTCGACTTCGGGGCCCACCATGATGCCCGGCGTGTCGCACAGGAACAGCAACGGCAGATCGAAGCTGTCGCATAGCTGCATGAAGCGCGCGGCTTTGTCGGCGCCATCGGGGTCGATGGCGCCGGCCAGGTGCGAGGGGTTGTTGGCGATGACGCCGAGCGCGCGGCCTTCGATCCGCACCAGCGCGGTCACCATGCCGGGGCCGAAGCCGCGGCGCAGTTCGAGCACCGAACCGGTGTCGGCCAGCGTCTCGATTACGCTGCGCACGTCGTAGATGCGCAGGCGGTTCTCGGGGATCGCGGCACGCAGCAGTCGCTGGTCGGCGCAGTCCCACCCGCAAAGCGCGCCTTGGAAGTAGGCAAGGTAGCGTTTGGCGACCGCGATCGCCTCGGCTTCGTCTTTGACCGCGATGTCGACCACGCCGCTGGCGATCTGCACCCGCATCGGGCCGACCTCGCCGGGATGGAATACGCCGAGTCCGCCGCCTTCGATCATGGCCGGGCCGCCCATGCCGATGCTCGAGTTCTCGGTGGCGATGATGACGTCGCAGCAGCCCAGCAGCGCGGCGTTGCCGGCGAAGCAGTAACCGGAGTTGACGCCGACCAGCGGCACCAGGCCCGAGAGCTTGCCGAAATACTGGAAGGCGAGGCAGTCGAGGCCCGCCACGCCCGGCGCGTCGGTGTCGCCGGGGCGTCCGCCTCCGCCTTCGGTCAGTATCACCACCGGCAACCGCTGCTCGCGCGCGAGCTCGAACATGCGGTCCTTCTTGCGATGGTTGAGCATGCCCTGGGTGCCCGCCAGCACCGTGTAGTCGTACGACATCACCACGCACTGCGCGCGCTGGTCGGGGAACAGCGCGCCGTTGACGCGCGCGACGCCGCAGATCATGCCGTCGCCCGGCGTGCGGCGGATCAGATCGTCAAGGTCGCGACGGCGGCGCTGCGCGGCGATCGTCAAAGCTCCGTACTCGGCGAACGAACCTTCGTCGCACAGGTCGTCGATGTTCTCGCGTGCGGTGCGCTGGCCGGTCTTGCGCCTGCGCGCCACCGCGTCGGGGCGCTGAGCGTCGAGGCCGAAGGCGTGACGCTCGATCGATTCGGCAAGATCGGGACGGATGCGGGTGAGGTCGATCGGGGCGCTCTGCTGTGCACCGGCTTCTGCGACGTCGCCTTCTTCGATAAACACCAGCGGATGGCCTTCGAAAACCGTGTCGCCGGCGACGACTCCGACGCGGCATATCGTGCCACTGACGTCGGCGGTGATGACGTGCTCCATCTTCATCGCTTCCATTACGAGAAGCTGGGCGCCGCGGCGTACGGCTTCGCCTTCGATGACAGCGACGGCGACGATGGTGCCTTGCAACGGTGCGGTGACGGCGACGGTGCCGGCGGGGACGTCGACGACGCGCGCGGCGGGCGAAGACGCGTCGCTTCGCGGCGCGGCCGATGGTGCGTTGCCGCAAACCGCGGCCGATGGTGCGTCGCGGCGGGCCGCCGCCGATGGTGAATTGCTGCGGGCCGCCGCCGATGGTGCGTTGCCGCGCGTTGCGGTCGCAGCAGTGGAGGCCGCTGCCGTCACGGGTGCGCCGGCCCTGCCGTGACGCAGCACCGCCAGCGGGTCGGAACTGTCGATCCTGGCGCCGGCCAGTCCCGAGGTGCCTCCCGATACGGGGCCGGCCGAAGGCGCCTCCAGCATCGCGGCCGCCGCGCCAGCACCCTCGAAGAACAGCCGCCGGTGCGCGGCGCCGTCTTCGGCGAGCAGTTCGCCGACGTGATCTTCGACGAAGCGCGTGTAGACGCGGTTGGCGACGACGTCGCCGTGGCGCAGCAGGCTTTGCAGGAAGCCGAGATTGGTCGCAACGCCTTCGATGCGGAATTCGCACAGCGCGCGGTAGGTCTTGGCGACCACGCCGGCGAAGTCGCGCGAAGGTGAATGGGTGATGACCTTGGCCAGCAGCGAATCGAAGGCCGGGCTGGTCGTGTAACCGGCGTAGCCGAACGAATCGACGCGCACGCCGGCGCCGGCCGGCGGCTCGAAGACCGACATCGTGCCGCCGCTCGGACGCACGCCGGCGTCGGCACCGAGAGTTTCCATGTTGACACGCGCCTGCATCGCGAAGCCGCGCGGCGCGGGAATCTGTCCCTGCGAGAGCCCGAGGTCGGCCAGCCACGCTCCACCGGCGATGCGAAGCTGGATCGCGACCAGATCCAGGCCGGTGACGGCTTCGGTGACGGTGTGTTCGACCTGAAGGCGCGGGTTGGCTTCGATGAACGCGAACGCCGCGTCGTCGCTGCCGTCCTGGCTCGACGTCTCGCCGTCGCGCCCGGTCTCGACCAGGAACTCGAAGGTTCCCAGACCGCGGTAGCGAACTTCCTCGGCAAGCCGCACCGCCGCCGACGTGAGTTGTTCGCGAAGGCGCGGCGACAGCGTCGGGCTCGGCGCGACTTCGACGATCTTCTGATGGCGCCGCTGCAGACTGCACTCGCGTTCGCCCAGGTGACTTACCGCACCGGTGCCGTCGCCGACGATCTGCACTTCGATGTGGCGCGCACGCGGCAGCAGCCGCTCGACGTAGAGGTCGCCGTTACCGAAGGCGGCCTTGGCCTCGGAGCGGCAACGCTCGAAGGCCTCGTCGATCTGCGCCGCCGAAGTGACCACGCGCATCCCGCGCCCACCGCCGCCGGCCAAGGCCTTGATCATCATTGCGGGGTTCTTGGCCGGATGCTTGGCAGGATTCTCGGCCGCGCCTTCGCAGAGCGACGCGAAAAATTCGCGCGCGCCTTCGAGCGTGGCGGGGCCTTCGCTTCCCGCCAGCACCGGCACGCCGCAGTGCTCGGCCAGCGCTCTTGCTCTGGCCTTGTCGCCGAACAGTTCGAGGGTTTCGGGGGACGGGCCGACGAAGACGATGCCGGCTTCGACACACAGTCTGGCGAAGTCGGCATTCTCGGCTAGAAAGCCGTAGCCCGGGTGCAGCGCGTCGCAGCCGGTCTCGCGCGCGATCTGGGCGATGCGCGCACCGTCGAGGTAGGCACGCGGTCCGGCCGCGCCCAGAGGCAGGGCCTGATCGGCCTTGGCAACGTGCAGCGAGCGCGCGTCGTCGTCGGAGAAGACCGCCACCGTGCGCAGCCCCGCCTCGGCGGCGGCGCGCAGTATGCGGACGGCGATCTCGCCGCGGTTGGCGACCAGCAGGGACTCGAGTTTTTTCGGTTGGGGCATGGTCCTCACGGCGCGCCGGCGGCGTGTCTATTAAAGACCGCGTGGGCGTCTGGCAGGTCGGTTCACCGTTGCGCGGCAGACAATCGGCTAGGCAGTCGCTTTGAGCCGGTAAATGTATACATCCTCGATCATAGTGCCGCTCACGGCGTTGTGAGTGAACCGGATACCATTGATCCCCGGTCCTGTTGCGATCGCTCGCCGCAGCAGCTTGATGACAGGTGCGTCCGGCTTTGCGACGGCCACATCCTCCAGTGAGATATGAGCTATCCTGTTTCGAAGTCGCTGCAGAGTCTTCTGCACTGACCTGTAAACCTTTCGTGGGCCGTCGGACCCGACTTTCGTCTCGGCAAGCAGCAGCTTCCATCCGCCTTCGGGGAAGTAGAACCACAGCGCAGCATCAGGGGAACGCCCGGCCTGATCCAGAGCTTCTACCAAAGTGGCTCCTTCTCGGATCAAGTCGCTCGTGAGTTCTCGGTCTACCATCGCTTACGTATCCAGGGCAGTACGCCGTTGGTTCTCCTCGTGCAAGCCGAGCAAAAGTCCGTGGCCTGTGACCGTGTAATGGTCAGGTCGTACCTCAGGGTTTCCGACCAGTCCTTCACGATCGTCCAGTTTGGCTGGAGCGCCGGGCTGGTTCTCATGTCTCTGTCGAGATCCGGCGCGACACCGGCTAACCGGACCAATTTCCCCAGATCGTGCGTCCAAACTTCAGTCGCCATCTGCTTGTCCGGGAAATCATGTCTGTGGTTTGCTTCGCGATGCAGGCCTTCAAAGCGCATTCCACTGAGTACCCCGCCAGGTAGCAGGCACCCGGGAACAGGCTTGCGTGGATGAGGGCGGCTGCCTCCCGCCGCCGCTGTCGCGAGAGCCGTTGCAGTAGGTCACGA
>JACRCR010000231.1 GCA_016218925.1 Deltaproteobacteria bacterium
CACGAAGCTGCCGTCGGCGTACATTTCGGCGATCGGAAAACCGGGATGATACAGGTCTGGCACTTCTTCGAAGAACGAGTAGTTGCCGCCGGTGCACTGCGCGCCGCACTCGATGATGTGACCCGCCACGACGCCGGCGGCCAGACGGTCCCAGTCGTCGCGTGCCCAGCCGAACTTCCACGCCGCCGGACCCAATGTCAGCGCGGCATCGGTGACGCGCGGGCAGATGACCAGATCGGCGCCGCTGCCCAGCGCCTGGGCGATGCCCCAGCCACCGAGGTAGGCGTTGGCACTGACCACGGTCGATGTGAGCGAACTGAGCGGAATGCCCTTGTCGAGGTGCGTGAAGCGCTCGCCGCCTTTCTGCAGGTCCTCGAGCGCCGGCATCAGGTCGTCGCCCTCGATGTGGGCGACGACCGCGCGCACGCCGAGCTTCTGATAGAGCTTGCGTGCAGCCTCGGCGCAGCCGGCAGGATTGAGGCCGCCGGCGTTGACCACGATTTTGATGCCGCGCTGCGCGCAGGCGGCGGCGACCTCTTCGAGCTGTTTCAGAAAAGTGCGCGCGAAGCCGAGCTGGACGTCTTTGAGGCGATCCTTCATCAGGATCATCAGCGTCAGTTCGGCAAGGTAGTCGCCGGTCAGCACGTCGATCGGCCCCCCTTCGACCATCTCGCGCGCTGCGCTCAGTCGATCGCCGTAGAAACCGCTGCAATTGGCGATGCGAAGCGAATCCGCCATGGCTCAGTCCTCCTCGTCGCCTTCGACGATCACCAGAACGTCGTCGGGATCGACCATCTGTCCTACCTCTACGCGAACCTCGCGCACGATGCCGTGGGCATGGGTTACCAGTTGGTGCTCCATCTTCATGGCTTCGAGCACCAGCAGCACGTCGCCTTCGTTTACCTGATCGCCCACCGCGACGTTGACCTTGCGGATGATGCCGGTCATCGGCGCAACGCAGCCGCCGGCCAGTTCCTCGGCGTGCGAGAGGTGGAAGCGCGGGACGCGCACCAGTTCGGTGGTGCCGGCGGGACCGTGAACGAACACGTGATCGCCGTTGGTGGCCACGCGGAAGCGCCGCCTCACGCCTCCCAGTTCGACGACCAGTCCGGCGCCGTCGTAGTCGGACACCAGTGCGCGCGTCATGTCCGTTGCGCCTTCCACCTGCACGTCGAAAGCGCCGGGCTCGCGCGCGATGTAGTTGACCCTTAGCAGCGTCTCGCCAGCGTGGAACTGCTCATCCTGCGCTCGCCAGCGGTTGTTCCTCCACCCCGACGGAATGCTCGCGGGCAGCGGGCCGCCCGCGCCGCGACGCCGTTCGTGATCGTAGAGCGCCGCGACCACCGCGTGCAGATGCAGCGTTGCCGTGTCCACGTTCGCTTGGCGCGAGGCCGCCGGCAGATGGCGATCGATGAAGTGCGTGTCGAGCTGACCGGCGCGGAAGGCCGGGTGTGCGAGCACCGAGACCAGGAAATCGCGATTGGTCACCAGACCAGCCACCGCCAGCCGCCGCAGCGCCGATATCATCCGGTCCAACGCTTCGTCGCGCGTGGCACCGCAGGCGACGATCTTGGCCAGCAAAGGATCGTAGTGAACACTGACCTCCGTTCCGGTCTCCACTCCGCTGTCGTAGCGCAGCCCCGGCAGCACCGCCGGTTCCCACAGGCACACCCGGCCGGTGGCAGGAAGGAAATCCTTGCTCGCGTCTTCGGCGTACAGGCGCGCCTCGAAGGCGTGGCCGGTAAGACGCAGGTCTTGTTGCGTAACCGCCAGTGCCTCACCCTGCGCCGCCGCGATCTGCATGCGCACGAGATCCAGACCGGTGACCATCTCGGTCACCGGATGTTCGACTTGCAGGCGGGTGTTGACCTCGAGGAAGTAGAACTGCCCCGCGCTGTCGAGCAGGAACTCGACGGTTCCGGCTCCGACGTAACCTATGGCCTTGCCTGCCGCCACCGCGGCGTCGCCCATCCGCACGCGCAGCGCCTCGTCGACCGCCGGCGAAGGTGCTTCTTCGATGACCTTCTGGAAGCGTCGCTGGATCGAACACTCGCGTTCGAAGCAGTGGATTACGTTGCCGTGGCCGTCGCCGAAGATCTGCACCTCTACGTGGCGCGGCGAATCGAAGTAGCGCTCGAGCAGCAAGGTATCGTCGCCGAAGGAGCTTTCGGCCTCGCGCCGCGCCGCCGCCAGCGACTCGGTGAACGCGCCGGCCTCGCGCACGATGCGCATGCCCTTGCCGCCGCCGCCGGCCGACGCCTTGATCAGCACCGGCAGACCCAGCTTGACCGCCTCGGCAGCGATCAGGTCGTCGGAGAGACCGGCTGCGGTAAAGCCAGGAATGGTCGGCACCCCGGCCTCTACCATGATCGCCTTCGCGCCGATCTTGCTGCCCATTCTGCGGATGGCATCGACCGGAGGTCCGATGAAGGTGAGCCCCGCCTCGGCGCACTTCTCGGCAAACACCGCGTTCTCGGCCAGGAAGCCGTAGCCCGGATGGATCGCCTGCGCGCCTACTTTGTTTGCCGCCGCGATCACCGCGGCCATGTCGAGATACGAGTCCCGACTCGGAGGCGGCCCGATGCGCACCGCTTCGTCGGCTTCGTGCACGTGCGGAGCGTTCTCGTCTGCGTCCGAATATACGGCAACGCTGGCGATGCCCATCTCGCGCAGCGTGCGCAGCACGCGACGCGCGATCTCGCCTCGGTTGGCCACCAGAATCTTGTCGAATCGCACCGCCATGTTCACACCCCGCTCACATCCGGAACACGCCGAACTGCCGGGTGCCCTCGACGGGCCCGGAGTGCGCGGCGGACAACGCGATGCCCAGGACGGTGCGCGTGTCGCGCGGGTCGATGATACCGTCGTCCCACAAGCGGCCGGTCGCGAAGAACGAGTACGATTCCTTCTCGATCTGCGCCTCGACCATCTGGCGCAGCGCCGCATCGCCCTCTTCATCGAATGGCTGACCGGCGCGCTCTGCTGCCTGACGGCGCACGATCGACAGCACTCCGGCCAGTTGCTGCGGGCCCATCACCGCGATGCGATGGTTAGGCCAGGTAAACAGCAGGCGCGGATCGTAGGCACGGCCGGCCATACCGTAGTTGCCGGCGCCGTAGGAGGCCCCGATCATGATCGTGATCAACGGCACGGTGCTGTTGGACACCGCGTTGATCAGCTTGGCGCCGTCCTTGATGATGCCGCCTTCTTCGTAGCGCCGCCCCACCATGAAACCGGTGATGTTCTGCAGGAACAGGATCGGCGTGTTCGATTGATTGCAGAGCTGGATGAACTGCGACCCTTTCTGCGACGACTCCGAGAACAGGATGCCGTTGTTGGCCAGAATCCCCACCGGATAGCCATGGATGTGCGCGTAGCCGGTGACCAGCGTGGTCCCGTAGGTCGGCTTGAACTCGTGGAAGCGCGAGCCGTCGACGATGCGCGCGATGATTTCCTTGACGTCGAAAGGCTGGCGCACGTCGTAGCTGGTCAGACCGAGAAGTTCCTCCGGATCGTAGAGCGGCTCCTCGACCGCCACGCGCTTGGACCATCCCTGCTTGCGCCAGTTCAGTTGCGCGACGATCTCGCGACCGATGCGGATGGCGTCGCGCTCGTCGGTCGCCAGGTAATCCGACACGCCCGAGATCCGGCTGTGCATGTCGGCGCCGCCCAGTTCCTCCTCGTTGCTGTCCTCGTGGATCGCCATCTTGACCAGTGGCGGTCCGCCCAGGAAAACCATCGCCTGCTGCTTGACCATCACCACGTAGTCCGACATCCCCGGCACGTAGGCGCCGCCGGCGGTGGACGACCCGAACACCAGACAGATGGTCGGGATGCGCTCGGCCGAGCGGTTGGTCAGCTCTTTGAAGCCCCGCCCTCCGGGCACGAAGATCTCCGACTGGTAGGGCAGATCGGCGCCGCCCGACTCGTTCAGGTTGATGATCGGCATGCGGTTTTGCGCGCAGATCTCCATCGTGCGCGAGGTTTTCAGACGGCCGATCGGATTGATCGAGCCGCCCTTGACGGTCGGCTCGTTGGCCGACACCACGCACTCGACGCCGGAAACGACACCGATGCCGGAGACCACGCTGCCTCCCAGCGCGAAGTCGGTCCCCCACCCGGCCAGCGGCGAGACCTCCAGGAACGGCGAGTCACGGTCGAGCAGCAACTCGATACGCTCGCGCGCCATCAGCTTGCCGCGCTCGACGTGGCGCTTGACGTACTTGGCCCCGCCGCCCTGATTGACCAGCGCGAGCTGCTCCTCCAGATACCTTATCTGCTCGAGAAACGCCGCGCGGTTGCTCCGGTAGGTCTCGGAGCGGGTGTCCACGTGAGTGCGCAGAACTTCCACGAACGCCTCCTGCTAGATCCCGAGCATCTTGGCGAGGTAATGGATCATCGTCTCGTCGGAGCCGCCGCCGATGCTGATCAGCCGGGTATCGACGTAGGCGCGCCCTGCGGCACTCTCTTTCATATAGCCGAAGCCGCCGTGAAGCTGAATGCACTCGTCGGCGACCCTGCGCACGGCGCGACCGACGAAGATCTTGGCCATCGTGATCTCCTGGGTGGCGTCCTCGCCGGCCACGCGTTTGGCCACACATAGATTGGTGAGCGCGCGCGCCGCGGTCAGATCCGTGTACATCTCGGCCAGCTTGAACTGCGTCACCTGCATCTTGGAGAGCGGCTTGCCGAACAGCACACGCTCCTGGCAGTACTGCTTGGTTTTCTCCCACAGCGCGGTGGAGCCGGCCACGCTGCTGACGCAGCCGATCAGACGCTCGTCCTGGAACTGCATCATCTGCTGCTGGAAGCCGCGGCCGATTTCTCCGATGGTGTTGGAGACCGGCACACGCACGTCCTCGAAGAAGAGCTGTCCGGTGTCCGAGCCCCAGTTACCGATCTTGTCGAGCAATTGGTAGGTGAAGCCTGGAGTGTTGGTCGGCACGATTATCTGCGAGAAGCCGCCGTACCCCGCGTTCGGATCGGTGACGACCAGCAGGCACAGCCAGTCGGCGGTGGCGGCGTTGGTGATGTAGATCTTGCTGCCGTTGATCACCCAGTCGTCGCCATCGCGCACCGCGCGCGTCTTGATGCCCGACACGTCGGAACCGGCGTCGGGCTCGGTCACCGCGATGGCCCCGAGCAACTCGCCGCGGATCGACGGCACCAGGTACTTCTGGCGCAGCTCATCGGTGCCGAATTCGTGCAACGACGGCGAGGCCATGTCGGTGTGCACGCTGATACCCATCGTTACGCCGGCGTTGTCGCAGCGGGCTATCTCTTCGAACATCACCGCGGTAAACGACCAATCCAGCCCTGACCCACCCCACTTGGGATCGTAGCGCAGGCCGAGCATTCCCAGCTCGCCCATCTTGCGCAGCAGGCTCTTGTCGAAGCGTCCCATCTTGTCGAATTCGCGGGCGCGCGGGGCGATCTCGGTCTCGACGAACTTGCGCACCGTGGCGCGGAAAATTTCGTGCTCGGGGGTACCATACAGATCATTTGCCATGACGTTCTCTCCTGTTGTCGTCGGCGACCGGGCTACGCGCGCTGTCGAACGCTCGCGCAGTCTTGGATCCGGCCGGAATTCGTCTCACGTCGCGATGTCCTCAGTCACTGCGAATGCCCGCCGTCGGCCCCTTGTTCACGGGCGAGCGCTTCGAGCATGGTTTCCAGACGCTCCACCCGCGTCTCCAAAGGTTCGTTCCCGCCGGCGACGGCGCGCTGCTGCGCGGCGGGCAGGTCTGCGCCAGTGCGCGCGCCGACGCCGCACACGATCAAATCGGTGAGATCGTCGGCGAGCCGGTCGATGTCGACCGAGGCGCGACCGCTGAGCGCCTTCCACATCACGTGCTCGATGCCGCCGTAGATCACGTCGCGCACCATGGTCGCCGGCAGGTCGCGACGGAACTCGCCGCGCTCCATCGCTTCTTCGATGATCCCGAGCACCAGCGAGGTCGACTCGCGGTTGAGTTCGTGAACCACCGACTCGGGATAATCCTGGCGCGGCCGGATGTCCTGAATGATCAGCCGGCAGATTCCCGGCTCCTCGACGAAGCCCTTGAAGTGACGCCAGATCACGAAGCGCAGGCGATTGCGGGTACCGTGGATGCCTGCCAGTTGCTCGCGGGTCTGCTCGATGAGCGGCCGGTAGAACGTGCACATCGCCTCGAAGAGCAGCTCGCGCTTGGTCGCGAAGTGCTTGTAGATGGCTCCCTCGACCACCCCGACCTTGGAAGCGATCTCGGCGATCGAGGTCTGCTCGTAGCCCCGCACCGCGAATACCGCGCGCGCCGCGCTCATGATCTCGCGCTTGCGCTCGGCCCCGCTGCGTCGCAGCCGGGGCTCGATCTTGGGCGGGTTGGCGGTCACGGGCTGGCTCATTGGTGACGGCGGCTCACCTAACAGCCGGGAGCAGGCAGGTCAACGGACAGCGCCACGCATCGGCATAACAGACCGTAATTGCTGCACTCTTGCCGCACGCCGGCGTTGGCCGGCGCGCCCGGTGGTGCTTCGAAGCGCGCAGACGGGACGGCGTGGTAAATCCAGCTCACTTGCCGTGCAGCCGCCGGCCGGCGGCGCAGCCAGCGCCGCGACCAGAACCGGCCGCTTCGCCGTTGCGGTGGCGGTGCGCCGGTCCGGCCTGAGCGCGCCGCCGGCCGGCACGATGCCTTGTCACAACGCGGACCTCGCGCCTACAGTTCCGCCCTCACCTTGCCGGCGTTGACCGGCGCACGGAGGCGAAGATGACTCCAGCGACCGACGGACCGCAGCATCAGCTTGCGTGGGTCTTCGATCTCAACCGCTGCATCGGCTGCCAGACCTGCTCGGTGGCGTGCAAAGTCCTGTGGACCCAGGGCGAGGGCGCCGACCCGATGTGGTGGTGCAGCGTGGGCACGCAGCCCGGCCGCGGCACGCCGCGTGACTACGAACAGATGGGCGGCGGCTACGATGCAAGCGGCAAGCTGCGCATCGGCCGTCTGCCAACCGACGAAGAATACGGCGGGGCGTGGCAGTTCAACTTCGACGACGTCTACTCGAGCGGCAAACGGCAACAGGAATTCCTGCACCCGACCGGCGCGCCGCCGACGTGGGGAATGAACTGGGACGAAGACCAGGGCGCCGGGCAGTACCCCAACGCGTACTTCTTCTATCTGCCGCGCATCTGTAACCACTGCACCAAGCCGTCGTGCCTGGAGGCCTGTCCGCACGGCGCGATCTACAAGCGCGCCGAGGACGGCCTGGTGCTGCGCGACGAAGATCGCTGCTGCGGCGCCAAGCAGTGCGTCCGCGCCTGCCCTTACAAGAAGATCTATTTCAACCCGGTGCGCGGGGTGAGCCAGCACTGCATCGGCTGCTTCCCGCGCATCGAGAAGGGCGTGGCCCCGGCGTGCGTACGCCAGTGCGCCGGACGCGCCGCCTTTGTCGGCTTCATCGACGACGCGAACAGTGCGGTGCACAAACTGGTGCGACGCTGGAATCTGGCGCTGCCGCTGCACGCCGAGTGGAACACCGCGCCCAACGTGTTCTATATCCCGCCGCTCTCGCCGCCGCGCATCCGTCCCGACGGCTCGCTCGATGAGTCCGAGCGTCGTATTCCGCTCGACTATCTCGAGTCGCTGTTCGGCGCCGGCGTTCACGGCGCGCTGCAAACCCTCGAAGGCGAAATGAGCAAGCGCCGGCGCGGCGAGCCCTCCGAGATCGCCACGACGCTGATCGCCTACGAGTGGAAGGAAATGCTCGGCCCGCTCACCCGCGACCCGGCAGAGATCACCTGGAAGTAACCGGAGGATCGCCATGGAATCCGACACCCGCAGCGTCGTCCGTTCCTACGAAGAGTCCCTCGCACGCGGGCCGCGGCCGGCGACCGAAGATCGTTACCGGCAGATTTGGCGCTGGGACAAGGTGGTGTGGGGCACCCACACCGTCGACTGCTATCCCGGCAACTGCCCGATGCGCGTCTACGTGCGCGACGGCAAGATCGTGCGCGAAGAGCAATCCGGCGATCTGCCGGTGATCGAGCAAGGCGTTCCGGACATGAACCCTCTCGGCTGTCAGAAGGGTGCGTGCTGGAGCCAGACCATCGACGCGCCCGACCGCGTTCTGTATCCGCTGCGCCGCGCGGGCGAGCGCGGCGAGGGCCGCTGGGAGCGCGTCAGTTGGGACGCGGCGCTGACCGGGATCGCCGACTCGATGATAGACGCGATCAAGCAAAGCGGCCCCGAGTCGATCATCGAGTTGCTCGGAGCCGAGGGCGTACCGTGGAACATGGTGGGACTGGGACGTCTGTTCCGGATGATCGGATCGCTGGTCACCGACGTCAACGCCGAGATCAACGACTTCAGCCCCGGACTCTATCTGACCTTCGGCAAGTTCAACGTCTGCAGCAGCCTCGACGACGTCTTCCACAGCGAGTTGATCCTGGTCTTCCAGTGCAACCCGGTCTACACGGTGATGGCCTCGTACCACTACATGGTCGAGGCGCGCTACAACGGCGCCGAACTGGTGATCTTCGCACCCGACAACAGCCCCTCCACGCAACTGGTGGACCGTCACCTGCCGGTGCGTCCCGGCACCGACGCGGCCTGGGCACTGTCGATGTGCAAGGTGATCATCGACGAAGGAATCTACAACGCCGCGTTCGTCAAGGAGCAGACCGATCTGCCCTTCCTGGTGCGCACCGACAACGGCCACTTCCTGCGCGGCGCCGACCTCCAAGCCGGCGGCAACCCCGAGCAGTTCTATCTCTACGACGAGAACAGCCTGCGGGTGGTTGAGGCGCCGCGCGCTTCGATGGATCTCGGGGCGGTCTCTCCGGCGCTTTCCGGCCACTACGACGTCACCCTCGCCGATGGCGCGCGCGTCAGGGTAACTCCGGTCTTCGAGCTGCTGCGCGAGCATCTGAAGGCCTACGATCCCGACGCCGCCGCGAAAATCTGCGGCGTGCATCCCGACGAGATCCGCCAGCTTGCGCGCAAGGTCGCGACCAAACGCACCGCGGTGTGGGCAGGCGGAACCTCACTCAAGTATTTCCACGGCGATCTGATGGTGCGCTCGGTGACGCTGCTGCTGGGACTGACCGGCAACTGGGGCCGCAAGGGAACTGGCATCGGCTGCTGGTCGATCGGCATGTTCGACGGCATGATGCTGCTCAACCAGAAGCAGGTGCCCGGTACCGAAGGGACGCGCGAGTTCCTGGCGATGCGCGAAGCGATGATGGCGGCGCTGCGCGCCGAAGATCCCACGCGCACCGAAGAGATGTGCCGCATCGAGATGGTGTGCCGGATGGGCAGCCTGGGCGGGATGATCCCGCCGGCGTTTTTCTGGTACCGCCACTGTGGCTACCGCGACAACTGGAACCGCAAGGAATGGAACGAGCCGAGCATGGCCCGCCCCTTCGACGACTACATGCGCGAAGCGATGGAGAAGGGATGGTGGAGCGACGTGGCGCTGCCGCGCCAGGAGACCGCGCCGCGCGTGCTGATCCAGGCCGGCGGCAACACGCTCCGGCGCGTGCGCGGCGGCCAGAACATGCTACTCAAACACCTGTGGCCGCAGCTCGACACCATCGTGACGATGGATTTTCGCATGAGCACCACCGCGCTGCAGTCCGACTTCGTGCTGCCGATTGCCAATCACTACGAAGCGCCGCGCTTTCACATTCCCTCCCCGCACATGCTGACGCTCATCTATTCGGACCGCGCCACCGAGCCGGCCGGCGAGTCGAAGACCGAGTGGGAGATCGCGCGTCTGCTCGCGGCCAAGCTCGCCGAGCGCGCCGCCGCGCGCGGCTTCGACGAGTACCCGGGCCGCCAAGGGATGACCCACAAGCTGAGTGACCTTACCGAGCGCTTCACGCTCGGCGGCACGCTCATCACCGAGGAAGATGCGTGCGAGGAAATGCTGGCCGACACGGTGGTGTGCGGAACGATCCCGCCAGGGACCGACCTGCAGGCGATGCGCGACAAGGGATACATGCGCTTCACGGATTGGGGTATCTCGCCATTCGCGATCAATCAGGCCAGTGACCTCAAACCGAACGAGACCCACAACCACTCGCGCTGGCACACCGAGGACAAGCTGCCGTATCCGACGCTGACACGGCGCGCGCAGTTCTACATCGATCACGACTGGTTCCTGGAGGCCGGCGAAGCGCTGCCGACCCACAAAGAGAATCCCAAGATGGGCGGCGATCATCCGTTCGTTCTGACCAGCGGACACAACCGCTGGAGCATCCATTCGATGAACACCACCAATCCGCTGCTGCTGCGCACCCACCGCGGCCAGCCGCACGCCGTGGTCAACACCGACGACGCGCGCGAGCGTGGCATCGGTGACGGCGACGAAGTGCGCATCTGGAACGACATCGGCGAATTCTTCGTGCCGGCCAAGGTCGCGCCCAACGTGATGCCCGGTCAGGTGATCGTCTACAACGGCTGGGAGCCGTACATGTTCCGCAACTGGCGCGGGCCGATGGACATCGAGCCGGGCCTGGTCAAATGGCTGCACCTGGCCGGCGGCTACGGACATCTGCGCTACTGGGCGCTTCAGTGGCAGCCGACCCCGATCGACCGCGCGGTGCGGGTGAACATCGAGAGGGCGAGGGCGGCGAACTGAGGCTGGTTTTCCCTACGGCCGCAGCCGTTCCTGAGCGCCGACCCGAACAGACCCTCGTCGCCTCGAGGTAGAACAGAACCCTCGGCATCCGGGATGACATAATTTCCGAGGCCGCATTCCCAACGGCCCACACACTCGCGTGCCTACGCTTCGCCGGTGTCGTTACCGCCACCGGCGCAAGGCTCGCTACCGACTCGATGGGCTCACCCTTTGCCGGACGGGATTCGCGCCCGCTGGACGGCTGACGAAGTTTCGTGGAGACATCGCAACCTCCTCACTTCTTATCCGCTGGTCGGCGTGCAACCGATGGACGCGTCGCTGGCCGTACGCGTTACGAAGAAGTGAAGCTTGCCGCGCTCGGTGGAAGATCCCGGACCGCGGCAGGCGACCTCGCGCTTGGACTGGAGCGGCGCCACGAGTAGGAGAGCCTCTATGCGCCGCCCCGTTGCCGTCGCGGCGATCGTCGCCGTCACGGGCCTCGTCGCTTTCGCGGCGGTGACCCTCACGGCCCTCGAGAGCCGTGACGTCGCGATCCTGCGCACCACCTCGCCCGACGGCGGGGAGCACGACACGCGGGTCTGGTTCGCCGAGCACGACGGAGCCCTGTGGGTGGAATCGGCGACCGCGTCGCGCCCGTTCTATCTCGACCTGGCGTCCGAGCCCGAGCTCACGATCGAGCTCCGCACGTCCCCGTTCGATCGCACGCCGAGGAGGCTTCGGGGTCGCGCCGAGTTGGTGCCCGAGCCCGGCGGCCACGAGCGTATCCGTGCGCTGCTCGCGCGAAAGTACGGTTGGGCCGATGCGTGGGTTGCGCTCCTGCAAGACACCTCGGCTTCGCGCGCCGTGCGCATCGTCATCAGTAACGGCCCCACCAACAAAGGAACGGGCGAGCCGATGTAGTCCATCTTGCCGAGGTCCACGCCGTTGTGGCGCGGAATCGCGTACGCTGTCGTTGCGTGAAAGAAAAAATTCGGCAGCGCGAAGTGTACCAAGTAGTCGTCGCCGCCGAGCCACTTACCGCCGAGCCACGGCGGAGACACCCTCCGCTCTTCTGCTCCCGCCAAGTCGTGCGCCTGAACGGTCTCGAGGAAGCTCAGGCACTTCAGGATCCGCTCCCGCAGCTC
>JACRCR010000052.1 GCA_016218925.1 Deltaproteobacteria bacterium
GGTCATATCGATCGACTACTCCAGAGTGGCGGGCGGGTTCGGTCCGCCGGGGGCCACCACGCGCTGTCGAGTGGTGCCGGCGGTCGCCAACGGGTCGGCCTACAACCGCTGCGAACGTGACTGTCGCGTTGGAGAAAAGCGGCGACTGTATATGGAACTCGAGACCGCCCAGATGGAGGACGCCTACTTCGTCAAAGGGCCGGCCGATCTGTTTCGCTGCGACTTCGATGGAGACCCGGCCACGCTCTCGAAGCTTCGCCTGGAAGTGAATGAGGTTGTCGGTGTCGACTGGGAACAACTGGACCCTGACGTAGCCCTCTTGACCGAGTGCGGGGACGCGAGCACTACCACCACCACGTCGAGCACCACCACCAGCACCACCAATTGCGAAGGGCCCGACTGCGACAACCGTGAGGTTTCGGTTGCCGTGTGGCTCGACAACCCCGTGCTGGTCGGAGCGATCCAATTTGATGCGAGGTTTGCCTGCGACTTGGGTCGCTTCAAACCGATTGCGGCCGACTCCGGGAGGGTGCAGTGCAAGCTCGAGGTACCCGGTGGAGCCGTTTTCGCGACCCATCAGTCCACGAAAGACGACATCGCGAATTCCGAATGCCGCCGGCGGCTCGGCTTCGGTCTGGGGTCGACATCCGGGATCCTCGGACCGAAGTTGCTGGCGACCTGTTCTTTCGAGGTAGCTTCGGGTTCCGTCGATCCCACCGCCGAGGATTTCGAGGTGACGATGGTCGACGCGGTCACGCCGGACTTCGAAGATCTCATGTCTGTCGCGACGGTATCGTTGCGAGGTTTCGACCCGATTCAGCGCTGAGCGCCGTCCGCGCGGACTTCTTCATCTCTACCCACGCCGACGACCGGTGCCTCTGCCTACTCCGCCCCCCGCTTCACCCTTCCGTGCGCAGTTCTTCGTCGCGCGTGTCGGGCGAGATCGCTTCGGCGATCACGCGGTTGGTCACTTCGTCGAGATAGCGACGCAGCGTCGCCGAGAGTTCCATGTACTCCGGCCACAGCGTTTCGTCGGCGAAGCGACGCGGCATGCGCGCCATGATCGTGGTGCGGCGCTGGCGGTGGTAGCGGTAGGGACGGATGCCGTAGCGGCGCAGCAGCGCCAGCAGTAGGCGCCGCGACCAATCATCGGCGACCGAGAAGCGCATCTCGACTTCGCGGTCTTTGGTGGTGAGCTCCGCCAGTCGCGCGCGCAGCCGCGCAGCGGCGTTCGCCGCGGCGGCACGTTCGCCGGCGGTGCCCGGGCGCGCGAACAGCGCCTCGATGCGGTGGAGCTTGTCGATCAGTTTGCGTTCGTCGTCCATGGGCGAGGGAGTGGGCGCGGCCGTCCGTGCGAGATGATTGCCCACAAGCGTTCCAGCGTGGCAATTCCACATGTGTGTAGAAGTGAGCGGAAGGCGCCGCACGCCCCCCGCGCGCTTCGCGGAAAACGAAGATTCCTCCGTGGCGCGCTGGGCGACCCGCCGTCTCCGCTTCCGGTAGCGCCTTCGAACGGTCTATATTCGCAGATGCCCAGCCCGACCAGCCCCGCCAGCACCAACACGCGCCGCCCGGTCGACAACCTGTCGCTGGTGCGCGGAGCGACCGAGCCGTCGCTTTCCGACCAGACGGTCTACGACTTGCTGCGCAGCGCGAAGGACCGCTGGTCCGACCGCGACGCGGCGGTGTTCGTCGAGCAGGCCATCCGCTGGACCTGGTCGCAACTGCATCAACAGGTCGAGTCGGCTGCCGCGGGGCTTGCGCGGCTGGGCGTGGGCAAGGGCGACAGGGTCGGAATCTGGTCGCCGAACCGGTCGGACTGGCTGGTCACCCAGTTCGCCACCGCGCGCATCGGTGCGATCCTGGTCAACATCAATCCCGCCTACCGTCTGGTGGAACTGGAGTACGCGCTCAACAAAGCCGGTGTGAGCGTGCTGGTCACTGCCGCGGCGTTCAAGACCAGCGACTACCTCGGAATGCTTCGCAGCCTCGGGATCGGCTCCGGCGCACGCAGCGAGAAGTTGCCGCTGCTGAAGACTGTCGTGCGACTTGGCGAGCAACCGAGCGCCGGCATGATCAACTGGCATTCGCTGATCGAGTCGGGGCTCGCGCACACCGCCGATCTGCCGCCGCCGTTCGCGA
The DNA here is from genome assembly GCA_016218925.1 of Deltaproteobacteria bacterium. Taxonomy (GTDB): domain Bacteria; phylum Desulfobacterota; class Binatia; order UBA1149; family CAITLU01; genus CAITLU01. The sequence goes on from JACRCR010000052.1 coordinate 2,143, forward strand.
TGAACTGCCTGGAAGCGATCAACATCCAGTTCACCAGCGGTACCACCGGCGCGCCCAAGGGCGCCACGCTCACTCACCATAACATCGTCAACAATGCGCGCGCGGTGGCGCAGTGCATGCGCCTGACCGAGCACGACGGCCTTTGCATCCCGGTGCCGCTGTATCACTGCTTTGGCATGGTGCTGTCGGTGCTGGCGTGCGTGGCCTGCGGCACGAAGATGGTGTTTCCCGGCGAAGGCTTCGACGCGCGCGCCACCTTGGCCGCGGTCGAGGCCGAAACGTGCACAGCGCTGCACGGCGTGCCGACGATGTTCATCGCCGAACTCGAGCACCCGCAGTTCGCGGGCTTCGACCTCACGTCGCTGCGCACCGGCATAATGGCCGGCGCGCTGTGTCCGATCGAAGTGATGCGACGGGTGCAAAGCGACATGCACATGGGCGAGGTGACGATCGCCTACGGCATGACCGAGACCAGCCCGGTCTCGTTCCAGAGCGCCACCGACGATCCGCTCGACAAGCGCGTGAGCACGGTGGGGCGTATCCTGCCGCACCTGGAAGTGAAGATCGTCGACACCGACGACCGCATCGTGCCGGTGGGTGAGAAGGGCGAGCTGTGTACCCGCGGCTATTCGGTGATGCAGGGCTACTGGCAGGACGAGGAGCGAACTGCCGAGGCACTGCGCGGGGGCTGGATGCATACCGGCGATCTGGCCACGCTCGATGCCGAGGGTTACTGCAACATCGTCGGTCGCGTCAAAGACATGGTGATTCGCGGCGGCGAGAACGTCTACCCGCGAGAGGTGGAGGAATTCCTGTTCGGTCATCCGAAGGTTGCCGCGGTGCAGGTCTTCGGTGTTCCCGATGAGCGCTACGGCGAGGAGCTGTGCGCCTGGATCGTCACCAAACCCGGCGTCTCGTGCACGGAAGAGGAAATCCGCGCCTTCTGCCGCGACCAGATCGCCCA
>JACRCR010000232.1 GCA_016218925.1 Deltaproteobacteria bacterium
GACCCTGTCGTGCGCGAAGCTACCGAGATCGTCATCGCTGCATTGCGCCCGAACCGCGTATCGGTGTTCGTCTTCGGATCGAGAGCGCGAGCCGATGCCGGAGTCCGCTCCGACATCGACCTGGCGATCATGGCCACCGGCGCCCTGCCGCAGGGAGCTCTAGCGGCCGCGCGCGAGGCACTGGAGGACAGCACGATTCCGCAGCGCGTCGATCTGGTGGATCTGGCCGCCTCCGATCCCGAGCTGCGCCGGCGCGTGCTGCGCGAAGGAATTCTGTGCAACGGCTGAGAGAACGGCTCGAGATCGCACGCCGTGCGGTAGCCTCGCTGACGGAGCTTACCGGGCACGGCGGTCTGTCGCCGGTCGAACGGGATGCGGCAATCCAGCGGTTCGAGTACTCCGTCGAGGCCGTTTGGAAGGCAGCGCAGCGGTACCTGCGCGTCGTCGAAGGGATCGAGGTCGGGTCACCAAAGAGTGCGGTGCGCGGGTGCTTCGAGGCGACGGTGCTGGGCGAAGTCGAAGCACGCAGGCTCTTGGCGATGATCGACGACCGCAACCTGACCGTCCACACGTACAACGAGGCACTGGCTCAGGCGATCGCTTCGCGTCTCTCGCCGCATGCGGAGGCCCTCGCAGGCTGGATCGCCGCGGTCAGCGAACGCGTCCTCGACGAAGCCTGAAGTCCCGCGTGGCAAAGATCTCGCGGAGCGACGCGAACGCCGTTCAGCTCGCCATCAACCGTCTTGCGGCCCTGTAGCCCGATTGCGCGGCGCCTTCGATCAGGCCGCCGTCGTTGTAGTCACCCGCGAAGTACAGTCCTGAAGGCTTGCCCTCGGCTGCCTTGAAGCGCAGCAGCATCTCGAACATCCCGAGGCGGTATTGGGGATACGTGTGCGGATGTCTGACGACGCAAGACGGCTCGAGCGACGCCGCTTCGACGGGCATCGCGCGGCGCAGCTCGGTCGTGACGTTCTGCATGACCGTCGCCTCTGGCGAGTCGATCAATTCCGCGCCGAGGGACCCGAGCGGCCAGGCCAGCAGATAGCGTGCTTTGCTCGCGCGCTCGTACTTCATGTGCGGGAACGTGATGAACGACACGCGGTGTCCGGCTTTGCGGTCAAAGACCCCGCCCCAGTAGTTTACCGCAGCGGGGAGCTCGCCCTCGTAGAGCACCAACGGCATCTTGGAGTAAGCGAACTGCTCCAGGAACGCGCGTTGGTCAGCGTTCCAGTTCGCATAGAGCGGAAGCAGCGCGGGTGAAGGCACGGCCGAGATCACGCCGGCAGCTTCGATCTCTCCCCTCGATGTGCGGACGCCTCGAACGACATCGTTGCCGAGTATGGCCTCCACGGTCGTGTCGTAGCGGACGTCGAGATTGCGTGCCATCGCCCTGGGCAGGACGTCGTTGCCGCTGCGAAAGCAGTGAGCACCGGTGGTGACGTACATGTGCAGGCTGCGCATGAAGTAGGCGAGCGAGATGCCTTCCGGCTCCGACATCGAATAGGTCAGCATCAACGCCCGGACCATGTAGTCCAGGCATTCTTCGTTCAGCTTCAGACGCGCGAAGGTAGATAGCTCGAGTTTGTCCATGTCGAGAAGGCCCGGCCAGCCCTCCAGGCCCATGTGCTTCTTTCTCAGCAGCATCGGAAGAAACATGCGGGTCATCTTGATCTGGGACCAGAGGGAAATCGCGGGCACACGCACGCTTCCCCACGGAATGATGTGGAAGTGTCCGTCGCGCAGCATCATGTCGGAGCTCTGCATCTTGGCCAGATCCGACTCTAGGTTGAATTTTCTGGTCAACTCGAGCGTGAGAGCGTAGTTGGTGTGGATGAACTGGGCGCCGACGTCGAGGGTATCGCCGTTCCGCTCGATCGACTGGATGCGCCCTCCGGGACGGCTGTCCTGCTCCAGCACGACGACCTCGTTGCCCGCCTCTACCAGGAAATGGGCCGCCGTCAGCCCCGCCATCCCGGCTCCGATGACGATCACCTTGCCTCTAGTCTTCATGAGCGCGCCTCCTTTTTCGATGTGCGGCGTTTGTCTGACGCGGCCGCGTCGACCACCGACTCGACCATGCGGTTGGCGAGCGTGGCGAGTCTGCGAAGCGAGAGCCCTCTGGGGTTGATGAACCACTGGATGCTCGCGCCTTCACTCGCGCTGACCAGGAAGGCGGCGAGATCGCGCCGCTGCGCCGGTGGGATCGCGGCGTCATCGAAGCATTCGCGAATCAGCGTGGAGACAGAGTTGCGGTACTCTCGATAGAGTGTCTGGAGCGACCGGTTGAGCGTCTCGTGGTGCTCGGCGATGTCCCACAGCTCGTGGAAGACCTTGATGAGATCGCGGTCTCCGGCGACCCTGAGGAATATGAAGTCGATCCCCATGCGCAGGCGCTTCCTGGGGTCGCTCTCGCGGTTTTCCTGCAAGAGAGCGAGAAGGCTCTCCTTGTGCCGATCGAATGTCAGCGCGGTCAGCGTCGACAGGATCTCGTCCTTGTTCTCGAAGTAGTGGTGGATGATCCCGGGACGCACGTCGGCTTCGCGTGCGATGTCGCGAACCGTGGTGCCGGCGTAACCGCGCTTGACGATGCACCGGTAGAGCCCCTCGGCGATCTCCGTGCGGCGCTCGTCTGTCAGTTTCCTGCGTCCCACCGACCGGGTCCTCCGTTCGTAGATTGGACAGATGTCCAAAAAAACCAGAACCGCATCACTTTGTCAAGGGTGACGCTGAGAATGGGACCCAGGGGCGGGCCGCTACGAGTGAGCGTCGACCGTGTCGGGGTCGTCGTCGGTCGGTGTCATCGTCATCACCAGTGCGGCGGCGACGATCAGCGCCAAGTCTTCGCGGATTTTCAGTTCCATCGCCAGGAAAGTACCTACTACCGCCCATACCATCGGCACCGCGAACAGGATTCGCGGGTATGGCGCGCGCGCCAGCAGCAGCATTCCGAGCGTGAAGATCGTCAGCGGACACGGAACGCCGAAGCTCGGCGAAGAGGGAAAAGCGTGACCGATCAGAGCGCTGATCGAGGGGTAGGCCACCAGCGCGTAGAAGATCAGAAGTATGCCGGCCAGATGGCGAGAGCCGTCGTGCATCCAGAACTGCAGGTCACCGCGAAAGACGCCCACCCGTACGATGAGCGCAGCCTGCGCGACGAAGAGGAAAGCGAAGAGGTAGGCCACCGGCGTCAGCCGCGCGAAGAACCAGAACTGGTAGACCAGTCCAGCCCAGATCCACAGCGAAGCGAGCAACAGGCTGGCGATCCGGTTGCGGCCCGGGATCGGGAACAGGACCAGGCACACGGTCATGAACGCGATGAGGTCGAGCACGGCAGGCGCCGGCCAGCTATCGTTGTTATAGGCGGCGAAGACCTCGAGGACGTCGCTGGTTCCGAATGCCAATGCCACAGGGTTCTCGTCCGGCCTCGACCACTACTACGCCGAGGCGAGATAGTCGGGTTCGCCGCCGGGTTTCCACTTGATGCTGCAGCCGATACTCGGGTTCTGGTCGGGCGACGGATCGGTACCCGCCAGCGTCGCATCGATCGCGGCGCGCAACTCCCTTCCCGTTACCGGCAGGCGACTACCGGGCCGGCTGCCGTCGAGCCGGCCTCGGTAGGCCAGGCGCCGATCACGGTCGAACAGGAAGAAGTCGGGCGTGCAGGCGGCGCGGTACGCCTTGGCCACCTGCTGGGTCGAGTCGAACAGGAACGGGAAGTTCCAGCCTTCGTCGAGCGCCAGCTTGCGCATGTTCTCGGGCCCGTCGTGCGGATGGGTCTCGAGGCTGTTGGCGTTGATCGCGACGATGGCGATGCGGCCTTCGTAGTCGCGGGCGAGAAAGCCGAGTTGGTCGCGCACGTGAATGACGTAGGGGCAGTGGTTGCAGATGAACATCACGAGGAGTCCGGCGGTGCCGTCAAAATTGCCGAGCGATACTTCCCGTCCGGTCACCGCGTCGCGCAACCGGAAGTCCGGTGCGATGGTGCCCAGGTCCAGCATGGTCGACAGGGTCTCTGCCATACTCCTCTCCCAGAAAGGACGCCGACGCTGCCTCGACGCGGCGCTTCCGTAGCCGGTCTTGTAACGCCTTGCCGCCGCGGCTGCCAGCAGTGGGCTAGCCCCGGGCGGCGGCCTTGGAGAGCAACTCGAGCGCCGCCTGATGGGTGCGCGAGTCGCCGGCCGCGATCACCTTGCCACCGTCCACGGCCGGGCCGCCAGTCCAATCGGAAACCACGCCTCCGGCGGCTTCGATGATCGGGATCAGGGCGTGTATGTCCCACGGTTTGAGTTCGGCGTCGATCACCAGGTCGACCAGGCCGAACGCCAGCATGCAGTAGGAATAGCAGTCGCCGCTGAAGCGGCTCATCCGCACGCGTCCGCGCAGGTCTTCGAAGATCGAGTGCTCGGGCTCCGCGGCGAACATGTCGGGATGCGTGCAGTAGAGCACCGCGTCGCCGAGCTCCGCGCAGGGTCTCGTGCACAGATCGCCGCTCTCGTCTGCGAAGACGTAGCGGGATCCGAGGCGGCTGCCGGTGAATCGCTCGCGCAAGAACGGCTGGTCGACCACCCCGAGCAACGGGCCGCTCCGGTTGGAGAGCGCGATCAGGGTTCCCCACAGCGGCACGCCGGTGATGAACGCGCGCGTGCCGTCGATGGGATCGAGCACCCAGGTCAGATCGCAAGTCCCCTTTTCGTGTCCGTTCTCTTCCCCGAGGATGCCGTGCGAGGGATAGGCCTCGCGAATCAGCACACGCATCGCTTCTTCGGCCTGGCGGTCGGCGATGGTGACCGGGTCGTAGTCCGAATAAAGGCTGCGACCCTTGTCGTCGATGACGAGCTGCTGGCGGAAGTGCGGTGCGATGGCGGCCCGCGCGGCGTCGGCCAGCGTCTCGGCGAAGTCGAGATAGTCGCTCAGTTCGTCGTCGCTCAGCGTATTTTCCACTCGGGTCGCCCTCGCCTGCCGCAATGCGGTGTTACTTGCCGGCCTTCTGATACGTGCCCATCAGTTGGGCGTGCGCGATTACGTGCGCTTGCATGGCGTCCTCGAGCTGCCTCTTGGTCAGCGCGCCACGGTCGCCGAGCTGCGTGTCCAGCGCATAGAGCTTGAAGAAGTAGCGGTGACGGCCGATCGGCGGGCACGGGCCGCCGTAGCCTTTGCGCTGCCAGTCGTTGGTCCCTTCGCGGGTGGCGGCCGGCAGAGCCGAGGCGGCCACCGCTTCGACGAGCCCGGTGCTCGAGACCGGGATGTCGTAGAGCACCCAGTGCACCCACGTCATCTTGGGCGCGGCCGGATCGGGCGCGTCGGGATCATCGACGATCAGCGCGAGACTCTTGGCCGCACCGGGTACGTCACTCCACGAAAGGGCCGGGGAGACGTCGTTGCCTTCGCAGGTAAAACGATTCGGTATCGCCTGGCCTTCGCCAAACGCCGTCGAGACGAGCTTCATGGTTTCCTCCGTGGTTCGGGCCTGTGTCACGGACGCGGCGCAGGCCAACACTAGCACAGCCGCAGGAATCATCCTTCGAGCCGCTGCCACGACCGCCGTTGCGGTTGCCCCCGGCGTGGCTCGGTGGATCGGCCGTCGCGCCGGACCGCCGGCCTCGGACGGACTTCTCAGAACGCCCACAGCACGCCGATACCTCCGGGTCCCGCCCCCAGCGACAACTGCGGGGCCGCAGCGGGTGCAGGCGCGCCGTCGAACTTGGTCCGGTAGCCATGCCAGTCGTCGCTGGCACGCCACGGCTGCGACAGGATGTGCCCTTCACTGAGGGGTTGGCTGAGTTCGAACGACTGCCAGGCGGCATCGCCGTCGTCCCACACTCCGGCCACCAATGCGGCGGTGCCGAGGTTGAAGGCCAGCGAGCCGAGGTGGCGCGTCCACGAATCTCGTGTTTCGGCCTCCTCGGCCGCCCGTGCCAGCGTACGCTCGGCGAGCGCCAGACGGCGGGCGCAGTTCCCGGGGGAATCGGTTGGAATCGCGCGGACCGCGTCGGCGCCGTCCGTGGCGATCAGCGGGTGCCTGCGCAAGTCGGTGACACCAAGCAGCGACTTGCCGGTGCTGACCAGCAAATCGCCATCGTGACCATCGAATCTCGACAATGCGGCCTTGGTTCCCTGCACGACTGCTCCGACCGAAAAGACGGCGAGCCAGCCGTTCCACCACCACGAGGCGTGGCGTCGGCCCTCGTCCAGACGCGCCTCGAGAAAGGTCAGACGCGCGTTGGTTTCGCTGTCGCACGCCGTCTGGGCGTTGACTGAGGGCGTCGATGACAGTGCGAGCATCACCGCCAGGACGGCGGTCAAAGTGCGGCGGCGATGGGCGAGTGCGGCAAGCATCGCGGGGGCCTGCGCCTGAGGCGCACGGGCAACTATGCCGCACGCGCGAGCGCCGGACAATCCGGCCTGCGCCAGGCTTGGTCGTGCCGCCGGCCGCGCCGGTGGCCGGCCGGGGCCGCGCAGTGACTGCGCCTCTACCCGGTTGGGAGGCCTGTCGCAGCAGCGCGATCGACGACGAAGATGAGTTCACCATCGGCGGGCGCGATGGCGCGGGCCGGTGGCGCCGGCGCGCCCGCGTCGGCTTGCGCGTCGGCGCCGAGCACGGCACGCAGCGCCGGGGCCTTGTCGGCGCCGGCGACCAGGAACACCACGGTGCGCGCCGCGTTGATCGCGCCGACGGCGAGCGTGATGCGATCTGCTGCGAGTTTCTCGACCCACGTCGCGACCACCGGCTGCGTCGATGTCTCGGTGACCGCGCTGCTGCCGGGAAACAGCGAAGCGGTATGACCATCGGTGCCCAGTCCGAGCAACACCAGGTCGAAGCGCGGTAGTTGCCCGTAAGCGAGCGCGAAGCACGATCGCAGTTCGGCAGCGTATAGCGCGGCCGCCTGCGCAGCCGAGCCGGCCTCCGTGGGCACCCGGTGGACCCGCTGCGGCGGGATCGCTGCGCGGTCGAGCAGCGCTTCGCGAACCATTCGGTAGTTGCTGTCGGGATGGCCGGCGGGAACCATGCGTTCGTCACCGAAAAAGATCTGCCAGCGTTGGAAAGACGGACCCGGATCGCGCATCGAGGCGAGTAGCGAGTACAGGGGCCGCGGCGTGGCTCCACCGGCCAGCGCGATGCGAAACACTCCGCGCTCGGCGATCGCTTCGCGCTCGGCGGCGAGCACGATCGGCGCGGCTGCGGCCGCGATGTCGCCGGCGCTCTCGACGACGCGGAGCGAGAGTTCCGGCCGGATCACCGATCCGACACGCGCCAGTTGCGCCCATCGCGGGCGAGCAGTTCGGTGGCCAGATCGGGTCCCCAGGTTCCCGCCGCGTAGTTGGGAAAGTCGCGCGCCGTAAGCGCCGTCCATACGTCGAGCACCGGAGCCACGACCGTCCATCCTGCCTCGACCATGTCGGCGCGCTGGTAGAGCGTCTGGTCGCCGAGGAAGGCGTCGTGCAGCAGTCGTTCGTAGCCGGTAGCCGGCTTGGTGCCGAAGTGCTCGGTGTAATCGAAGTCCATGTCGACGCTGCCGATGCGCATCGTCGCGCCGGGAATCTTGGCGCTGAAGCTGAGCGAGATCCCTTCGTCCGGAGCCACGCTGATGACGAGCTGGTTGGACTGCAGCGCGCCGACCTCGGTACCGCGAAACAGCGCGAACGGAGGGCGGCGAAACTGTACCGCGATTTCGGTCAGGCGCCGCGGCATGGCCTTGCCCACGCGCAGGTAGAACGGAACGTCCTTCCAGCGCCAGTTGTCGATCTCGACCTTCATCGCGACGAAGGTTTCGGTGTTGGACAGAGAGTCGACGCGGTCTTCCTGGCGGTAGTCGGGCAGGCGCCGTCCCCGGATCGTCCCCATCGCGTACTGTCCGCGCACCGCCTTGGTCAGAACGTCCTCCGGTCGCATCGGCTGGATGGCGCGCAGGACCTTGGACTGCTCGTCGCGCACGGCGTCGGCGTCGAACGAGATCGGCGGTTCCATCGCCACCAGCGAGATGAGCTGGAAGATGTGGTTGGGCACCATGTCGCGCAGCGCGCCGGCCTCTTCGTAGTAGCCGCCGCGGCCCTCCACGCCGAGCGCCTCGGCCACGGTGATCTGCACGTGGTCGACGTAGCGGCGGTTCCAGATCGGCTCGAAGATGCCGTTGGCGAAGCGGAACACCAACAGGTTCTGCACGGTCTCTTTGCCGAGGTAGTGATCGATGCGGTAGATCTGATTCTCGGCGAGGAATCCGCGCAGCTGCACGTTGAGGCTCCGGGCCGATTCGAGGTCGCGCCCGAACGGTTTTTCCACCACCACGCGTCGCCACCCGGTCGCGCTCGGGCCGGTCAGTTCGGCACGGCTCAGCTTCTCGACGATGGGGCCGAACTGCTCGGGAGCCGCGGCCAGGTAGAAGAGCACGTTGGAGCTGCCGGTGGTGGCCGCTGACTGGGCGAGCTGCGCGGCCAGACGTGCGTAGGCCGCGTCGTCGTCGAAGGCTCCGGCGATGTAGTCGAGGCGGCTTTCGAGCCAGCGCCAGGGCTCAGGATCGAAATCGTCGCCGGCGTACTCGTGGATGTTGCGCCGCATCTGCTCGCGAAACTCGTGGGCGGCGGTCTCGCGCCGCGCGAAGCCGATCACCGAGAACTCTTCGGGCAGTAGCTTCTGCCGCACCAGGTTGTACAGCGCCGGTACCAGCTTGCGCTTGGTGAGATCGCCCGATGCGCCGAAGATGACCATGGTGCAAGGGCCGGCGCACTTGGTCCCGTTGTGTCGCTCGCCGCTGGTGGACATCGTCGGCTCCTTGGTCTGGCCCTCGCCGCTATCTCTTCGTTTTGGTGCCGGGCGGTTCCACATGGCCGCCGAAACCCCGGCGCATCGCCGAAAGGATCCTCTCGGCGAAAGTGTGCTCCTGGCGCGAGCGGAAGCGCGTGTACAGCGCCGACGTCAGCACGTCGGCCGGCACGGCCTGCTCGATTGCGGTCTGTACCGTCCAGCGTCCCTCGCCGGAGTCTTCGACGTGGCCGGAGTACTCCGCGAGCGTCGGGCTTCCCGCCAGCGCGGCGGCACTGAGGTCGAGCAGCCACGACGTGACCACCGAACCGCGCCGCCACAATTCGGCGATGTCGGCGAGATCCAGGTCGTAGCGATAACCGGCCTGGTCCGGCGCCGAAGCCGCGCCGCGCAGAATGTCGAAGCCCTCGGCGTAGGCCTGCATGAGACCGTACTCGATGCCGTTGTGGATCATCTTGACGAAATGACCGGCGCCTACCGGGCCGCAGTGCAGGTAGCCCTGCTCGGCGCTGCCGCCGCGACCGTCGCGCTGCAGTGACGGCGCGATTCCGGCATTTCCGGGCGCGAGCGTGCGAAAGATCGGTTCGATGCACGCGAAGGCGGCTGCATCGCCGCCGACCATCAGGCAATAGCCGCGTTCGAGTCCCCACACGCCGCCGCTGGTCCCGGCATCGACGTAATGGATTCCGCGCGCCGCCAGCGCGGCGGCGCGCCGGATGTCATCCTTGAAGTGCGAGTTGCCGCCGTCGATGGCGATGTCGCCGGGCGAGAGCAGTTCGGACAGTCGCTCGAATACTTCTTCGGTCGGCGCCCCGGCCGGCACCATTACCCACACGACGCGCGGCGGGGAAAGCTTGACCACCGCATCGGCCAGGCTGGTCGCCGCGTAGGCCCCATGGGCTTCGACCGCGGCCACGTTCTGCAGGTCGCGATCGAAGGCGACCACTTCGTGGCCACCTTGCAGCAGGCGCCGGGCCATGTTGGCGCCCATGCGTCCAAGGCCGATCATTGCGATCTTCATCGTGACTCGCCCCTTCGGCTGGGCCGCTCAGCGCGGTTCGAGGACGATGACCGGAATGTCGCGCGTGGTGCGCGCCTGATAGTCGGCGAAGTCCGGGTACATCCTGGTCAGGGCCGGCCAGTAGCGGGCCTTCTCTTCGGCGCTGGCGCGGCGACCGCGCATCTTGCGAGCGCTCGAGCCGATCTGGATCTCCACGTTCGGGTCGGCGTCGATGTTGCCGACCCACAGCGGGTTCTTCGACATACCGCCCTGCGAGCCGACCAGCAGTACGCGCTCTCCGTCTTCGAGGTAGAGCAGCGGCGTGGTGCGAGCTTCTCCGGATTTCCTGCCGATCGTCGTCAGCAGCATCACGGGCGCGCCGTGCATCCAGCGCGCGCCGAAGCGGCCGCCGCTCAGCCGGAAGATCCAGGTGTTGACCCGCGACATGGCGACGACGACGCGCTTGAACAGGCGTTCCTCGGTTGCGGTGAACGGACGCGGTTTCTTTGCGGACTCAGCCATCGTTCCCTCCCGGTCTGCTTCGTGACGTGTTCAGGCTTTGGCGCAGACCAGCCGCAGCGATTCCAATCCGTGAAAGCCGAGCTGGTCGCGAAACCGCGGCTCCTCTGCCAGCTCGATGCGTGCGAAGCGTTCGATCAGCTTGCCGATCGCCAGCCGCCCTTCGCCGCGCGCCAGGTTGGATCCCAGGCAGTAGTGGATGCCGCTGCCGAACGAGAGCGGTTCGATGTCACGGCGCGTGATGTCGAGACGATCCGGGTCGGTAAACCTGGCAGGGTCGCGGTTGGCGGCGCCGAGCAGCGTCATCACGCCGGCACCTGCCGGAATCCGCTCGCCGCCGACTTCGATGTCTTCGAGCACATAGCGGCCGGTGATCTGGATCGACGGATCGAAGCGCAGCAGCTCTTCGACGGCGTTGCCGAGCAGGTCCCCGCGCTTGCGCAACAGGTCGAGTTGATCGGGGTGGGTCAGCAGCGCGTGCAGGCCGTTGCCGATCAGATTGGTCGTCGTCTCGAAACCGGCGGCGAACAGCAGCAATCCCATCTCGACGATCTCGGTATCGCTCAGGCGGTCGCCGCCCTCTTCGGCCTCGAGCATGCCGGTGAGCATGTCCTCGCCGCGGTGGGTGCGCTTGTCGGCGATCAGTTCGTGGAAGTAGTCCTGCATCCACAGAGCGGCCGCGTCGGCCACCTCGACTTCCTCGCGCGACACGCCGATTTCGAGCGTGCGGGTGTTGGCACGCACCGCGTCGCGAAAGCGTGGCCGGTCGGCTTCGGGAACGCCGAGCAGGTCGCCGATCACGGTAACCGGCAGCGGGAATGCCAGCATGTCCATCAGATCACCGCCGCCGCGCTGTTCGATTTCGTCGAGCAGACCCTCTACCACCGCCGCCATGCGAGGCGTCAGCGCCTCCACCACTCTGGGAGTGAAGGCCTTGGCGACCAGCCGGCGCAGGCGGGTGTGCTGGGGCGGGTTGAGGAACAGCAGCGAGCGCGATCCGTAGGAAAGCGAGGGATGCTCGCGCCAGTCGTCGAGGCCCGACTGCATCATCAAGCCGTTCCAGTCCTTGCCGCCGCGAGGGTCGCGCAACACGTTGTAGCAATCGTCGTAGCGGGTCAGCACCCAGCCACCGACGCCGCTCTGGAACACCGGCGCTGCCTCGCGCATCGCGCGGAACACCGGGTATGGGTTGCGGCGCTTTTCGACGTCCATGAGCAACGACATGAAGGCTGCATCGGCAATTTCGGGACGCGCGCTCGCCGCGGCTCGGTCGGTATGTTCCGTCATGATCGTCACGCCAGGTAGGCTCTTACGAAGCCGGAACTGAGCATCGCCAGCCCAACGGTTCCGCCGACGGCTCCGGCCGCGCCCAGAGCCTGGCTGAACACGCGCCTTTCCCCGTATTCGTCCTTTACGTTCTGCAGCCAGTTGGCGGTGTCTTTGAGAGCGATGCACAGCGACGAGAACACCATCAGGCGCGCCGCCAGCTCCTTGCTGGACGCATCCAGCACCACCACCGGCAGGATCAGCGACAGCGCCATCAGCATCGACCCCTGCATCAGCGTTCCGACATGGAGCGAGACGAGGTAGCGCGGCGCGAACTCGGCTTCCTTTCGCGCGGCGGCGAACGCGAAGCCGCTCAGGAACCCGTAGACGATGTTGAAGAGCCCGCCGCCGAGCAGGACCATCTGCGCAGGTTCCACCGCTATCGCTGCTTGTGTCACGACTCGCGGCTCCCGGTCTGAGCGGCCGACTGCACCACCCGCACACCGCTCGGTTCCTGCGGTTCCAGGTCGGTGCATTCGGTCAGGCGCGCCAGCATCTGGTAGTAGCCGATGGTCAGCAGCGTCTCGACGAGTTCGCGATGGCTGAAATGGCGCAGCATCGCGTTGAAGGTGGCGTCACCCACGCGAATTTCCCGGATGCTCTGATCGACGAAAGCCAGAAAGGCTTTCTCCTTCTCGCCGAAGCAATCGGCGGTCAGGTCACCGCTCTCGAGCGCGGCGATCTGTCTCGGGGTGATCCCGCAGTCTTCGGCGATCGGTACGTGTTGTACCCACTCGTAGCGGCCGCCGAACGAGTGGACCGCCAGCAAGATCGTGTACTCGCGTAGCTTCGCGTCGAGCTGCTGCCTGGCCAGGATCGAACTGCCGAGTCTGAGCAGCGGGCGGAAGCTCTCGGCGGCGTGCGCCATCATCTTGAAGATGTCGAGCGGGACCGAAAGCTTGTCGAAGGTCGCGCGGACCGCCTCGGGGGCGGTAGTAGGATCGACCAGGGGAATTCGCGGCATCGTATGTCTCCTCCGAAAGCCTCGATCGCGAGGTCCGTCCAGCGGCCCCGCGAGTCGTTTGTGACCGGTCGCGCCAAGTCACGCCAGCCAACGCGACGCTACGCCATGAAGAGCCCGCCGTTGATGTCGAGCGAGACGCCGTTGATGTAGGAGGCCTCGTCACTGGCCAGAAACGCGATCGCTGCCGCCTGCTCTTCGGGAGACGACAGGCGTTTGATCGGCATGAAGAACTCGTAGGCGGCTACCCGCCGCATGAACATCTCAGACTCGTCGGGACTGGTCGCGAGGTTGGCGGCGCCGGCACGGATCATCGGAGTGTCGACGCCTCCGGGACAGATCGCGTTTACGCGAATGCCGCGCGGCCCGTAGTCGAATGCAAGGTGACGCGTCAGTCCGAGCAGACCGGCCTTGCTCGACGTGTAGGCCGGGCCGCCGCCGGCACTCTTGGAGCGTCCGGCCAGCGACGAGACGTTGACGATGGCTCCGCGTCCGCGCGAGGCCATTCCCGGCAGCACCGCCCGACACATGAAGAACGGGCCGCTCAGGTTCACCGCCAGCACACGGTTCCAGCGTTCGTCTTCGAGCGACTCGATGTCGGCCAGCGTGGCGCTGTCGCCGGTGCCGGCGACGTTGGCGAGAACGTCGATGGGACCGAGCGCTTTCTCGGCAGCGGTGACCGCGGCCTCCACCTCGTCGCTGTCGGCGACATCGCACAGGAACTGCGCGGCTCGCCCGCCGGCGGCCTCGATCGCTTCGCGCGTGGCCAGCGCTCCGGCTTCGTCGCGATCGACAACGGCTACCGCAGCGCCTTCAGTGGCGAGCAGCAGCGCGGTGGCGCGGCCGATGCCACTGGCGCCGCCGGTCACCAGAGCAATCCGTCCGGAAAAACGAAGATGGGCCATGCCGATGCTTGATAGCCCCAGTCCGCTGCTCGGTCCAGAAGCCGGAGGGCCGTGCAAGCAGCCCCTCCTGCCGAGGTCGCCCGACAGATGCCGCGCCGGCGGTGGACAACGCCGCTCGCGCGAGTCATCAGGCCTGAGTCGGCGCCGACCGGGGCGCTTCCCGCCAAGGAGGGCCACCAATGCAGCCATCACTCGTTCCTGGAATCGAGCATTCCTTCACGTTTCGCGTTTCCGAGTCCAAGACGGTCGCGGCTCTGTATCCGGAATCGCCTGAGTTCCAGGTCATGCCGGAGGTCTTCGCGACCGGATTCCTGGTCGGGTTCTTCGAGTGGGCCTGCATCCGAGCGATCAACCCGCATCTGGACTGGCCGGCGGAGCAGAGCGTCGGCACTCACATCAACATGAGTCACATGGCGGCGACACCGCCGGGAATGGACGTGACCGCCAGGGTGAGGCTCACCGAGGTGGAGGGGCGGCGTCTGGTGTTCGAACTCGAGGCCAGCGACGGCGTCGACGTCATCGGCAAGGGCACTCATGAGCGCTTCGTCATCAACGCTGCGAAGTTCGTGGAAAGAACCAAACAGAAGGCCGCGAAGGCCGCGCAATGACCACGGCGTGAACCACGCCGTGCCAGGGCGGGCCGCTGTCGAATGAAAAGCATCGATCACGACGGCGACAGGGTCATCGCCGAGCTATGCCCGCTGTGCGGGCAGCCTTGCGGCGAGCCATTTGTGCGCAACGAGTGTAGCTGGGTGCGCTGCGGCTGCGGCCTCATCTACAAGACCACCGAGCCTGCGGCGGCCGGCGCACGCAGCGGCTACGGCGAGGCGTACTTCGAAACCTACCGCCGCCGCCGGCGCCACCGCATCGCCAAGGCGCGCACCCAGATCCTCGATGCGCTCGAACATGGGCCGGCGGGCCCGCTTCTCGACGTCGGGTGTTCGCTCGGCTACGCGCTGGAAGCCGCGCGCTCGCTGGGTCTGGATGCCTGCGGCGTCGATCTGAGCGAACACGCCGTTGCCGCATGCCGCGCGCTCGGGCTGAGTGCGCGAGTCGGATCGCTGGAGGCGTTGCCGTTCGCGGATCGTTCGTTCTCGATCGTCGTGATGAAGCACGTGCTCGAGCACACACCGGCGCCGCGGCGGGCTCTGGCCGAGGTGTCGAGGGTGCTGAGGCCGCACGGCGTAGTGTTCATGGCGGTGCCGAACGCGGACTATTTCAAGGCAGTACGTTCGCCGCAGACGTCGCGATTCTTTCGCGGCGAGGGTGGCAGCGCGCACTACGTCTACTACACGGTGGCGACGCTGGGGAGGTTGCTGGAAGAAGAGCAGCTACGCGTCGCGGCGGTGCATCCATGTCTGGTGCATCGGCACGCCGGGGGTCTGCGCTGGGCGCGCGACGTAGCCACGCTGCGCGCGCGCAAGGTCGCGCGCGCGATCGCACAGCAGGCGGGGCTGCGCAAAGAGTTCTGGATGGTGGCGGTGCGTGGACGATGAGAAGCGGCGCGCCTTGGTCGCCGTCGCCGAGACCGGACTCGATGCCCGCGCCGCCTGTCAGTGCCGTTTCAGGTAGGACTCGAGCGCGGGCAGCATGCCGGCGAGCATGCGTTGCAGGACCCGGCGCAGCACCCACCCGCTGCCGGGTATCCTCGGACGGAAGCGGATCGTCCAATCGAGTCTGGTGTCGGCGCCGATCGGCGTCAGTCGCACTTCTCCCTGATGGCAGCGCAGCGGTGAGCCCTGAATGACGCGATAGCGCAGGCTGCACGGCGGATCGCTCGCGATCACCTGTTCGACCAGTTTGCCGGTGGGTCCCTGCATCAACCGCGCGGAACCGTAACCGTCGGCTTCGGGAGCGCCATCGACGATGCGCGTTACCGGCGAGAAGCCGCTCCACTTGGCCATGCCTTCATGGTCGCAGACCGCTGCCCAGACTCGCTCGACGGGGGCGTGAATGGTCGCGCTGTGGTTCACGCTGTGGGTATCCGGATCCGGCCGCTGCCCGAGCGGCAGCGGTTCGAAGCCCCAGTCGCGATCGGCGCGACCAGGTTTCAGCCACAGTATTTCCACCGAGAAGTTCTGCGGGTCGTTGACGTAAACGACGCCGGCGCCGAGCCCGGGCAGATGAAGCGGCCGGCAGTTGGGTCTGGCACCCGCCGCGCAGGCATGCTGGTAGACCGTGGTGTGGTCCTGCTTGCTGCGTGCGCCGAAGGCGATGTTGAGGATGCCCTGGTCGCTGATGCGGTAGCCCTGCGGCCGCAGCACGCCGGCAGGATCCAGGTACTGCACTGCCTCTACCAGCACGTCACCGGCCACGAAGACCTTGCTGCGAGTGCGCGCGCCGGCCAGTCGCCACAGCGCTTCGTGCTCGCCCGTGTGCAGCGCGACATCGCTGTCGCCGATGCCGATGCCGCTGGACATGAAGCGCGCCGTCGCGTCCAGATCCGGCACCGACATGGTGACCGAACGGATCGCCGCAGGGCAGTCGCGGCGACCCGCCGCCGCCGCTGTCGCCAGCGGATCGTCTTCCATGATCTCGACGTACACCCCGTCGGGATTTCGCACGCAGGCGCGGCGTTTGCCGTCCCGGCCGAGCACGGCCGACAGAGGCGGCGAGCCGAGCGCTTGCAGCCGGGCGAGAGTGGCGTTGAAGTCGGCTACCCACAGCCCGATGCGCCGGTAGCCGATATCGCACGCGCGCGAGTCGAGCGGCATCAACTCGGCGAGCGGACGCTCGAACTGAAACAGTTCTAGTTGGAACCAGGGGTTGCGCCCCACCAGCCACCAGCAGGTCGAAGCCGCTCCCGGCAGTCCCTGCACGCGCGCGGCCAGCGGACCGCGCATCATCCAGCGGCTACCACCGGCCGGCAGCAGGCCAAAGCCTTCGCGGAACCAACGTTCGGTCGCACGCAGATCGATCACCGAAAACGCGATCTGATTGAGTGGCGGAGAAAATGTCATGGACGGCTCGCATGCGTGTCGCGTTCCACGCTGTTTCGAAATGCAGAGTTCACGGTGGCGTCCCGCCAATACTGTCAAGAAGCCTGACCTCGTCCAAGCGGCGGCCGGATCGGCGATTCGGCCGTCGTCTGTTCGCGCCGCCCTGTTGCATCGCTGCGGCGCCGCGCCGCAACTAGGACTTGCCGGACGCCGGGGTTAGGCTGCCCGCGATGACACTGGCCGGAGGAAAGACGAAACGATGAGTACCCAACTTGCGCTGCGTTCGGGCAACCCGGCGCTGACCGCCGATACCTTCCGTGGCGCCACCATGGCCCGCCGCTCTGTCGGAGACGACGTGATGACCATCGGCGGGACGGTCAACAAGACCGCCATGGCGTTGGTGCTGTTGATGGTTACCGCGAGCTACACCTGGAATCTCGGCTCGCAGCCGGGCTCGGCAGTGGGCGCCTACACGATGGTGGGAGTGCTCGGCGGCTTTGTCACCGCGATGGTGACGGTATTCAAGAAGACCTGGGCTCCGATCACGACGCCGCTGTACGCGGCCCTGGAAGGACTGGCCCTCGGAGGGATCTCGGTCGCGTTCGAGCGATCCTACCCGGGTATTGTCAGCGAGGCGGTGTTTCTGACCTTCGGGACCCTCGGCGCGCTATTGCTCGCCTACCGTTCGGGTCTGATCAAGCCAACGGAGAACTTCAAACTCGGAATCGTCGCGGCCACCGGCGGAATCGCGCTGGTCTATTTCGTCAGCTTCGTGATGAGCTTCTTCGGCGCGAGCATCCCGCTGATCCACGGCAACAGCACCTTCGGTGTTCTCTTCAGCGTGTTCGTCGTGGCGATCGCGGCGCTCAACCTGGTGCTCGATTTCGACTTCATCGAGCAAGGCGCCGACAGCGGCGCGCCGAAGTACATGGAGTGGTACGGGGCCTTCGGACTGCTGGTCACGCTGGTGTGGCTGTACCTGGAGATCCTGCGCCTCCTCTCCAAGCTCCAGGAACGCCGGTAGCAGACGAGCACGGCGGGCCGCGCACGAGCGCCGGCCCGCCGCAGCGCGCCAAGTCGGCGAAGACCTGCTCCGATTCGTGCCGATGACGGCGGGCGATCGGCCAGGCGAAGATCCACTCACGAAGGATGGCTGACTCGTTACCGGCATCCTAAGCTAGCGCCGCGGCCGCTCGCACCGGTGGGGTCACACCCGGCGGGGGGTCGAGTCGCGGCTTGCGATATGTTCCCCCACCGGTCGGAGATGAGATCGCGCGTGCGCGTGTTCGGCGCTGCCAGCGATGCAAGGTGAGGCGCGATGAGCGATGAGCAGGCAGGCGTAGCGGGGTCCGAGTCCGAAAGCGGGACCGCGGCGCGGCGCCGGCGCTGGCCGTGGGTTGTGCTGCTGATCGCGGTCGGGCTCGGGGTGGGCGGTCGGGCAGTGCTCCCACTGGTCGTGGAACGTGGCGCCGCCTATGGCTCGCGTTACTACCTGGGTCTCCCCGTTCGGATCGACAACGCTGACTTTTCGCTGATCCACGGCTTGCTCGCGCTCGAAGGCGTCAGCGTGGGCGCCAGGCCGGACGAAATTGCCCCGCGGGACGCGGCCCTGGATCCTCCGCCCATCGACCCGGCGACGGCGCTGCTGCATTGGGACCGGGTGTCGGTGCGACTGTCGTGGAACGATCTGCGCGAACACACGTTGCGTGTCACCGAATTGATGCTCGAGTCGCCGTCGGTCCGCGTGGAGCGCGAGAGCGACGGCAAGATCGATCCGCTGCGCTACGCCCGGCCGGCCGCTGAGCTGCCGGCCGGCGAACCGGCCGCCGAAGAACCTGCCGGCGACGGCGAGTCGCCGCGGTGGAAGATCGCGGTCGACCGGTTCGAGTTGAGATCTCCCGACGTCGCGATCGTGGATCCGCCGAGCGGCGAGAACCTGCTCGAGTTCTCGCTCGAGCAGTTCGTGCTCGAGAGCGTGGCGGTGCAGAGCGGTGATTTTTCGCTCGGCGGAATCGGCATCGAAGGGCCGGTGTTGCGCGTGCGCCGGGATCTGGTGCTTGCCGACAAACGCGGGCGATCGCCGTCGGTCGACTCGGCGACCGCGCCCGAACCCGCCGCCGCGCCTGCGCCCACCGCCGCGCCTGCGACTTCCACCGCCACGGCGCCGGCGGCTGCGGCCGGCGCCGATGACAAGCGCGGCTACCGTATCGCCAAGATCGACATAGCGCGCGCCAGGTTCACCTGGGTTACCGACCAGGGACCGCTGGATGTCGCACTGGCGCTGAGGGCTTCAGATGTCACCATGGATCAGGGCAAGCACTTTCCGCTCGACCTCCAGCTACAGATCGCCGAAGGCAGGATCGCTGTCGCGGGAGACGTCGGGATCCTGCCGCCGGCCTATCACGGGACGTTCGCCTGGAACGGGCTGCCGTTTCCTCCGCTGCTGCTCGCCGCGCTGCCTCAGTTCGTGCCGTGGCTGCGCTCAGCGGACTCACGCGGTGATCTGAGGATCGACGTCGATCTGGCCGGCACCGAGGGGCCGCCTGCGCTGCGCATCGCCGGGCGCACGGCGGTAGAGACTCTGGCAATCGCCGATCCGAGAGGCGAGGAAGCGGCGCTTGGGTGGAAGCAACTCGAAGTGGTCGCGCGCGAGGTGTTGGTGCCGCTCTCCGAGCAGGGCAAGCCGAGCGGAACCGCGCGCCTGACATTGGATTCGATCAAGCTGCTCGAGCCCGAGATCCGCTACACGCGGCCATCGCCGGCGCTCGATGCGCTGTTCGGCCGGCCGCCCGCGGCCGCCGGCGACCAGGATGCTGCCGCCGCGCCGGCCGCCGCGCCCGCCGCCGTGCCCGCCACCGCCGCGCCCGCCGCTGCCGCGACACCACCTCTCGAGCTTTCGATTGCTTCGCTGGAATTGATCGGCGGCGACCTCGAACTGATCGACAACACCGTGAAGCCGACCGCTCGCTCGCACATCCACGATCTGTCGGTGTCGGCCAGCGACATCAGGTTCCCGGACCCCGCTGCCGCCGCCATCCGCGTGCGCGCCGGTTTGCCGGAGCCGGCCAGCCTGAGCATCGACGGCGATCTGAGGGCCGGCAACAACGGTGACTTTACCGTGGTCGTCCAGAAGCTCGACTTGCCGGGCCTGAGTCCCTACGCGGCGGCTGCCGGCGCGACTCTCGATACCGGCCAGGCATCGGTAAAGACCAAGGTGCGTCTGCGCGGCGGCAGGACCGAACTCGACAACGATCTGCTGCTGCGCAAGCTCGGCGTCTCGCTGCGCGATCCTGCTTCGTTCGAACGCAGCTTCGGAGTACCGATCGATCTGGCTCTGGCGCTGCTGCGCGATCCGTCGGGCAACATCAAGCTGTCGATCCCGGTGCGAGTCGACGAGAAGGGCGCCAGCGTGTCGGTCGGCGCGGTGATCGCCAGCGCGCTGCGCCAGGCACTGATCGGTGCCGTGACGGCGCCGCTCAAGATGCTCGGCGCGGTGTTCGGCGGCGGCGGCTCGCAGGCAGGCGGGCTCGGCATCGACCCGATTGCGAGCACTCCCGGCAGCGACCAGCTGGCGAAGGGTCAGGAGGGGCGCATCGATGCGCTGGTGCAACTGCTCGCGCAGCGCCCCAACCTCGGACTGCTGCTGCGCGGCCGCATCGGCGCAGAGGACCGCCCGCTGGTGGCGCGACAGATCCTGACCGAGCGCTGGAAGGCCGGAGAGGGGCTGCCGGACGTGGAAGATTCGGGCTTCCTTGCCCGGCGCCGCATCGGCCAGGCGCTGGTGCGAAGCTCCGAAGGCAAGAAGGCCGAGCTTTCCGGCGAGGACCAAGCCCTGTACGAACGAACCGTAGCGGCGGTCCAGATTCCGGAGACGCGCCTGGCGGCGCTGGCCCGGGGTCGCGCCGAACGGGCACGCGCGCTGCTGCTGGCGCAGGGCGTAGCGGTGAGCCGGGTGGCGGTCGGCGATCCCGAAGCCGAAGGCGCGCCTGCGGTGGTGGTGGGGCTGCAGACGAAGTAGCTTCCGGGCCGATGGGGAACGAATCGACGCGAGGGGATGTTGCCGGCGTGGAAGACCCGCGTTCGGTGCTGGACGCCGGCGGCGGGCCGGACTCTCGGTTCCGTGCGCTCTTCGATTCGCCGTTTCACTACACGGCGCTGCTCGCGCCCGACGGCGAGCTGCTCGACGTCAACCGTAGAGCGCTCGCCGAAGGCGGGCTACCCCGCGAGGCTGTGCTCGGTCTGCCCTTCTGGGAGCTGGGCTGGTGGGGTGGCTCGCCCGAGGTGCAATCGCGAGTGCGCCGGGCGATCGCTCGCGCCGCCGGCGGCGAACTGGTTCGCGAAGACGAAGACGTCTGTGAAGACGAGGATTCGCTGTTCGTCGTCGAACTGCTGCTGGTGCCGGTCCACGACAATCAGGGCCGCGTCGCCTATCTCATCGCGGAGGCCCAGGATGTGACCTGGCGCAAGGAGGCTCAGTCGGCGCTGCGCCTGAGCGAGGAACGATTTCGCACCGCGATGCGCTTCTCAGCCATCGGCATGGCGCTGGTCGCAACGGACGGACGCTTTGTCGAGGTCAACCACGCGTTGTGCCGCATCGTCGGTTACACAGAGGACGAGCTGCGGGCCACGGATTTCCAGTCGATCACCCACCCCGACGATCTCGACACCGACGTGGCCTACATGCACGCGATGCTGCGTCACGAGATCGAGACGTATCAGATGGAGAAGCGCTACTTCCACAAGGACGGACGCGTCATCTGGATTTTGCTCAGTGTCTCGATGGTCAGCGGCAGCGACGGTGCCCCGCTGCATTTCATTGCCCAGATTCAGGACATCACCGAGCGCAAACAGGTCGAATCGGAGTTGCGTGTCAGCGAAGAGCGTTTTCGTTCGGCCATGCGCTTCTCCGCCATCGGCATGGCGCTGGTTGCACCTGACGGACGCTTCCTGGAGGTCAACCACGAGCTGTGTCGCATTCTCGGCTACTCCGAGGACGAACTTCGCGCCAGCGATTTTCAGTCAATCACTCACCCCGACGATATCGAGGCCGGCGTGGCCAATGTTGGTGCGATGCTTCGCCGCGAGATCGAGACCTACCGGGCGGAGAAGCGCTACATTCACGGTGACGGGCACGTCGTCTGGGCCACGCTCAACGCGTCGCTGGTCAGAGACAGCGATGGCGCGCCGCTGTATTTCGTCTCGCAGATCCAGGATGTCACGGAGAGCAAGCATGTGGAGTCGGCGCTACGCGCGAGCGAGGAGCGCTTTCGCGCGATCATGGGAGGCTCCGCCGCCGGCATGGCGATGGTTGCGCTGGACGGACACTTCCGCGAAGTCAACTCCGCGTACTGCCGCATCCTCGGCTACACCGAGGCTGAACTTCGGATGACCAATGTTCAGTCAATTTCCCACCCCGACGATCTCGCGGAGGAGTTGGTCTACATCAACGCGATGCTGCGTCGTGAGCGCGAGATGTATCAGATGGAGAAGCGGTTCTTTCACAAGGATGGGCGCCTGATCTGGATTCTGGCGAGCGTTTCGATGCTCGTGGACACCGATGGGGCCACTCTCTATTTCGTCTCCCAGATCGACGACATCACCGCGCGCAAGCAGGCAGAGCTGCAGAGGCCGCGCGACTGACGGCGGCATGGCCGGCCGCTGGCTGGACCGTGCCGCGAGCGTCGCCGCGTCGGGCCTCGACCGAGGAATTGAGCGAATCATGCCGCCGCTGCTCTGGCCCGCGCTGATCTATTTCGTCGTCGGGGTTCTGTACTTGCTGGTGCCGGCGCGCTGGGTCGACGGATACGTAGTGGACGGCGCCACCGGCGCGAAGCTGCGCTACCGGCTGAACGGACTGCGAGTGGCCGTCGTGGCGGTGGTCTGCTGGGCGGCGATCTGCCGCCAGGGCTGGCTTGCCTGGGACGCTTTCTACCTGCACCGCGTGGAGATGACCGCCGGGGCCTGCCTGCTCGGATTGCTGTTCACGCTCGCGATCGTGCTGACTGCGCCGCCGGTCGCCTCGAGCAAGCTGCCAAGGGATCTGTACCTGGGGCGGTTGGAGAACCCGCGATGGGGCGGCGGGTTGGTGGATGCCAAGGTGGTTCTCTACCTGCTCGGCGCCGTTATGCTCGAATTGAACGTATTGTCGTTTACGGCGCACCATCTTCTCGTCAATTCGGGGGATCCGTCAGCCGGCGTCTACCTGTACGCGTTGTTGTTCTCGTTGTTCGTTGCCGACTACCTCGCTTTCGAGGAGGTACACCTCTACACGTACGACTTCATGGCCGAGCGGGTGGGCTTCAAGCTCGGTTGGGGTTGTTTGGCTTTCTATCCGTTCTTCTACTGCGTCGGGTTGTGGGGATTGGCCGAGGCACCGAACCCGCACACGCCGGCGGCGGTGCTGGCGCTCTTTGCGGCGACGTTCGTGGCCGGATGGGTGCTGTCGCGCGGCGCCAACCTGCAGAAGTTCCAGTTCAAGCGTGATCCCGGCGCCAAGGCCTTTGGTCTGATCGACCCGGCAGCCATCAGCGGCGGCGGCAAACACGTGCTGGCGGGCGGGTTCTGGGGACTCTCACGTCACATCAACTACCTGGGCGAGATCTTGATGGCCGTGGGCCTGACACTCAGCCTTGGGTATCCGCTCGCGCTGGCGCCGTGGCTCTACCCGCTCTACTACGTGGCCCTGCTGCTGCCGCGCCAAGCCGATGACGACCGTCGCTGCGCCGCTCGCTACGGGGAACTGTGGCAGGAGTACCGGCGCCGCGTGCCGTACCGCATCGTTCCATACCTGTACTGACCCACGGGCGAGCCGGTTCTGGGGCCGGCGCCGCGCGTGCCATCGCGCAGACCGCGCTTGTCGCGGCTGCGAGAAGCGGCGATATTCCGGCCCCAGCGCCCTGCCGAGTATTTCGGCCCGCAACCACAGCGAGGAGACCATGATCTACAACACCATTCTGGACACCATCGGCCGCACCCCCGTGGTGCGCATTCAGCGCCTGGCGCCTGCGCACGTGACGATGTTCGTCAAGTGCGAGTTCTTCAACCCGCTGTCTTCGGTAAAGGATCGTCTGGCGATCGCGATCATCGAGGACGCCGAGCGCAGTGGTGCGCTGACGCCGGGGCAGACCGTGGTCGAGGCCACTTCCGGCAACACCGGCATCGCACTTGCGATGGTGTGCGCCGCCAAGGGCTATCCGTTCGTCGCCACGATGGTCGAGACCTTCTCGGTCGAGCGCCGCAAGATCATGCGAGCGCTCGGTGCCAAAGTCATCCTGACGCCGGCGGCCGAGCGCGGCACCGGCATGGTGCGCAAGGCCGAAGAACTGGCCAAGAAACACGGTTGGTTCCTGGCGCGCCAGTTCGAGAATCCGGCCAATCCTGCTTACCACCGCAACACGACCGGTCCCGAGATCCTGCGCGACTTTGCCGACGCCCGTCTCGACTACTGGGTGACGGGCTGGGGCACCGGTGGGACGCTGACCGGCGCGGGCCAGATGATCAAGGCGGCGCGTCCGTCGGTGCGCATCATCGCGGCCGAGCCCGAGAAGGCGCCGCTGCTCTCGGGCGGCGAGTTCACGCCGCACGCCATTCAGGGCTGGACCCCGGACTTCGTGCCCGCGGTGCTCGACCGCTCGGTTGCAGATCAGATCCTCAAGGTCAGCGATGCGGCGGCGATCCAGGCCGCCAAGGACCTGGCGCAGCGTGAAGGAATCTTCTGCGGCATCTCGTCGGGTGGAACCTTTGCCGCAGCGCTCGCGGTCGCGGCCGACGCGCCCAAGGGATCGGTACTGCTGGCGATGCTGCCGGACACCGCCGAGCGTTATCTGTCGACGCCGCTGTTCGCCGGCATCAACGAAGGCTCCGATCCAGAGCCCTGAGCTGCCGTGGGGCTGGTCCAGGAACTGAGCGCCGCTGCCAGGCGTTGGAAGCAGGTGCGCGCGGTCGGCGCGGCTCCGGTGCCCGACCGCATTGCGTTTCGCGAAAGCCTCGAGGGCGTGCTCGGGACGCTACCGGCGCTCGACTATTCGTTCGTCGAACTCGATGCCGAGCGTCCGCCCTGGACCGACACCGGAATCGAACTCGAAGCCGGCGAAGAGGTGACGCTGCTCGCGTGCGGCAGGGTTTACATGTCGCGGCTTCTCGACGTCTGGGTCGGGCCTCAGTTCCAGCTCTGGGCACGCGTGGGCGAGAACGGCGAGATCTTCAACGGAACGCGTGCGAGCCACACCTTCGTGGCCGTGCAGCGCGGGCGCCTGTTCCTGGCCGGCCAGTTTCCCGGACGCTGGGGAGACCGAAGCGGACGCATCGCCAGCGACCTGCGGGCGTATCGCAAGGCGAGCGGCGGTCTCACCGTGTTCGCGATCCGCTGGAACGGCGCTGCCGCAGACGGCCTGGCGCGGCTGCGGCAGCGGGCCGAAGAAGGCGGTCAGCACGAACTCGCAGCCGAACTCGCCTGCGAGGCTGAGCGTCTTCGCAATCCGCCGCTGCCACCACCGGGATGGAAGTACCTGTGGTTCCTCGGCGACTCCGACATCTACGCTCAGAGCGGTGACACCATCACCTGCTGCACCGAAGGCAACGTCGGCATTCTGCAGAAGGACGCGGCGCTGGCGCTGACTCCCGATACGCGCCTGTTGTGGGACTGGAAGGTCGACGCGCTGCCGTCGCAGACGGCCGAGAACGCGGTGGTGGCCCACGACTACCTGAGCATCGCGGTAGAGTTCAACGACGGCCGCGACATCACCTACCACTGGAGCAAGGAACTCAGACCCGAGACCGGTTACTGGTGCCCTCTGGAAGGCTGGAAGGATCGCGAGTACCACGTCGTCGTCAGGTCGGGAGACCACGGCCTGGGCGCGTGGCTGTCGGAGAACCGCAACCTCTTCGAAGACTACCGCATGCACATCGGCACCCCGCCCGCCCGCATCGTGCGCGTGTGGCTGATCGCCAACAGCGTTTTTCAGCGCCGGCGCGGCGTGTGCGCCTACCGCGGCATCCGCCTGAGTACCGGCTCATCACAGATGGTGGTGTGCTGAACCGCGGCTGCTTTGCGGCCGGCAGCCTTGACCCATCCGACAGGAGATTCCCATGAACGACTCTCGTCCCGCGCCTCTTCGCAGCCGTGTCGCCGAAATGCTCGGCGTCGACTACCCGATCGTGCAGGCGCCGATGGGGTGGATTGCGCGCGCGCAGCTCGCGTCGGCGGTGTCGGAGGCCGGCGGGCTCGGCATCATCGAGACTTCCTCGGGTGAGCTCGACGCGGTTCGCGACGAGATACGCAAGATGCGCGATCTGACCGACAAGCCATTCGGCGTCAACATCGCGCAGATGTTCGTGCGCGACCCGGCAATCGTCGAGTTCGTCGTCGCTCAGGGCGTGAGGTTCGTCAGCACCTCGGCCGGCGATCCGCGCCAGTACACCAAAGTGCTCAAGGACGCGGGGCTCACGGTCTTCCACGTGGTGCCGAGTCTGTCGGCGGCGCTGAAGGCGGTGGAGGCCGGGGTCGACGGTCTGATCGTCGAAGGCGGCGAAGGCGGCGGTTTCAAGAATCCGCGCGACGTGGCCACGATGGTGCTGCTGCCGCTGGTGTGTTCCAAGGCCGGTGTGCCGGTGATCGCGGCCGGCGGTATCTGCGACGGGCAGACGATGGCGGCCGCGTTCGCGCTCGGCGCCGAAGGAGTGCAGATCGGCACGCGGATGGTTTCAGCCGCCGAGTCGCCGGTGCACGACAACTTCAAACGTGCGATCTGCGAGGCCTCCGAGACCGACACCGTTTTCCTGAACCGCCGCAGCCGACCGGGGCTGCGCGCGCTGCGCACCGCGCTCACCGAGAAACTCGAACTGGACGAGAGCGTGCCGCTCTCGTTGTTCGGCCGCATTCTCGAGCTTTACTTCGGCGGCGACATGGAAGCTTCGATCGCACTGTCGGGGCAGGTGGCGGGCCGCATCGAGAGCGTCGCGCCGGTGCGCGAGATTCTGTGGGAGATGGTACGCGGGTTTCGCGAGACGGCGGCGGCGCTGGCCGTACGCGCGGCGTAGGTCAGAGAATCAACGGGTAGCCCGGCGAAGCTCGCGGTCCGTGCGGAGGCAACCGGCCGCCGGCACCGACACGGCGCGCCGCAGCTGGCAGGCCGGCGGTGTGTAGCTGAGCTAACATTCGATCGGTCGAGCCTCGGACGTTTCTACTTTGCGGCTGCACGGGAGCGTACGCGAAACTCCGTCTTCTCGTCATGCTCCGCAG
This sequence comes from Deltaproteobacteria bacterium, assembly GCA_016218925.1. Taxonomy (GTDB): domain Bacteria; phylum Desulfobacterota; class Binatia; order UBA1149; family CAITLU01; genus CAITLU01. Next base: position 26,649 of record JACRCR010000232.1, read on the forward strand.
ATCACGCTCCGACTGAAGAGGAATCGCCTTGCCGCGTGAACTCATGGCGTGCTATGCGCCGCACACGAAGCTGCGACACGAAGCGGCTTGCGCCCGAGCAATCGGGAAGAGACCAGGAGGGGCTTGATCGGGAGACATCAACACACAACGTGGGAGGAATACGAGCCATGCAACGAAGAATTCCGATCGCTGTTTTCGCTGCGCTTTTGTCAACTGGATTACTCGTCGGCGTACAAGCGGACGTCGCAGGGGCCGTGACCTTGACCGGCGCCATCACCTGCGATCTCAACCCCGGCACCCTCGAGTTCAACACGCCTCTGCAGTACTCGAATACGGTAAACTCACTCGGGACCCTCACGGCCACGCTTACCGGCTGCTCCGGGGACACGATCCAGTCCGGCGTGACGATCACCGGGGCAATCATGATACTCAAGGTCCGCGCTGTTCCCGGCAACTGTTCCGTGCCACCGCTGCAGATCAAGGGAAAGGTCAAGTACACGACGACCGGTGGAACCGCTACGCCCACCAGAGTGTGGATTTCCGGCGGGTCCGCGAGCGTCACGGCGGACGTTCTGACGGTAACCTACTCGGGCGCGAGTTTCCCGTTCTACACATACGGTTCGTTCGGTCTGGTCCCGGCGATGAGCTCGTCCATGACGCTCATTCCCGACGACCTCTTCGCTGCGCTCGGCGCGGAGTGCGGTGGTTCCGGGATCGCGACGGTGGATTTCACCGGCGTGAATGGCAGTTCCACGATCACGCTCAGCGACCAGTAGGCCTCGACGAGCGTAAACGTCGTTACGAGGACGGGACGGCCGCACGCCGTGTGTATGGCTTCCGGTGTGGCCGTTCCGTCGCACGCTGCCCGATCCGGACGGAGATCTTCATCTTCCGGCGACTATCTTCTCGTAGTACGCGACCGTTCGATCCACCATGAGATCGACCGAGTATCCGGCGACGGTCGCCAGTCCGGCCTTCACCAGCCGCTTTCGCGTCGCGCCATCGGCCGCGAGCTGCTCCATTCGTCTCGCAAGCTCATGGACGTCTCCGGGCGCGACGACGAAACCGTTCACGTCGTCTCGGATCAACTCGAGCGTGCCACCGACCGCGCCGCCGATCACGGGAATTCCCTTTGCCATCGCTTCGAGGAACACGATCCCGAAACCTTCTACCAGCGACGGCATCACGAACATGTCGGCCTCTAGCCGCCGCACGCGAGCGTTTGGGGCTTGGCCGTGGAACACTGTCGAGCTTGCGATCCCGAGGCTCTCCGACAACTGTCGCGCGACGCGCTCTTTGGGATCCGCACCGAACACGTGAACGATGATTCCTGGCCGCGTGCGCCTGAGAAGCGCCGCCGCTCGAAGCAGGTGCGGCAGTCCTTTACGTTGATAGTTGGCGCCGACGAAGAGCACCGACGGATCGCCGTCCAGCTCCTCGATCTTCGAGGCGCCGCTCGCGATTCCGTAGTTGATGACCGCCAGCTTGTCCGCTGGCACGCCGTAGCGTTCGATGAGAACCCGCTCGACGTAGCGCGAATTGGCGACGACGCCGTCGAGCCTTGCCAGCGCCATCGGCTCGACTGCCTTCATGAACTGGTAATACGGATAACGTAGCGGCCAGTCGCTGTAGTTCTGCGCGAAGTAGACCGGATTGGCAGGACTCGTGGCAGCGTAGTAGTCGTTCATCGTGCCGACGCACTTGCCGAATCTCGGCGCGAACAGCGCCTCGCGCGCATCGGCGAAGTGAACCAGATCGAATTGCCCGGCGCCGATTTCCCTCAGCATTCGTCCGAAAGCGTACGCGAGCGGCATCCAGTAGTTTACGCTCCTGGCCCAGCGGCCGAGCTCGACGACCACCGTTCTAGCGCCGACACAATCGGCCGCGGAGGCAGGGCACATCACGGTCGCGTCGATGCCGCGTTCGATCAGTCCTTCGACGAGGTTGGTCGCGTAGGTGCCGAGGCCGCTCCACCTGTGGCCGATCTGTTGCGCGGCGACGAGAATCCTCACCCGACGTTTCCCTCGTACGCCTTGCGACGCGGTCCGATAGTACTCGTCTTGGGGGATCATCTATAGCGTCGGCCGCGGCCGGCAGGCGTGGTCGTCAGAGCGGGGGCCGGCGTCGGTGTTGGGCAACGCCGACGGTGCGAGGACGTAGCGGGTTCACGCCTGCGGCGGGCGAGAGGGCGCGATCAGTTTGGCCTCGACGCTCAGGGTCTGCCGAGGCTGTTGCTGGCCCGGGCTATCGGTCCGGTAGACACACGCGCGTTACCTTGGGCCGGTCGGCTCTGCGCTGGCCGAACGTGTCTTCGACGACGACGGAGTTACCAAGATAGTAGTTGCCTTCGCCGTTCATGCAGCGAATCCGGTAACAGGTGTATTCCGCCTGAAGCGCCGGGCCGCGGTACCCTTCGTCAGGTGCCGTGGTGTCGTAGAAAACGGCTTCGACGGGAACGCAGTGCTCGACCGCTTTGACCTGCATGTTGCACCAGGTCATCTCGCCGTAGATTTCCGACACCGGCGCAAATGACGCGACGTAGGCGTTGGCCGCGTAGCTGTCCTTCACCGCTGCGCAGATCAGCGAGTCCTCGTTGGTGGCCGCGATGGCGTCTGCCGCGCACATGGCAGCGAGGCAGAAGGCGAGGAACGCGGCGGCAGGGAACCCGCCGCACCTGGCTTGGGGGTAGTGGCTTTGCCTCATGGTACTGCTCCTCTTCGCGTCGGCCCGCCGCCTGTCTTCCGGGGGCCGGTTGGGCACGGTGCGCGGTCGCAAAGGGGGCCGGGGGAGGGGGACCCGCGCCGGTGCCGAAACTAACAAACGTTTGTTAGTACCACGTGGCGCGATGGCTGCAAACGGATTTCGTTTGGAAAATGCGGAAAAGAGCGGCACCGTCGGCCGGGCTCTCCTTCTTCCGGTTCGCCCGAGGCAAGACGGCGGCGGGCTGGGCGAGCTGGACCTACCGCCCGGCGGTGGCCGCAGCGGGCGGGCGCGACCCTTCCGATGGCGCGCTCGCACTCCCGATCCTCACGCCGCGAGCCTCGGCTGCGCGCGGCGCTTTGGCGGCAAAATCCTTCGCGCCGTCGAGCCAGCGGAGCCGCTCGACAGGGCTGGTGGCCAGCCACACGAGGAGTTGGGCCTCCTCGTGTTCGCGCCATCCGCCGGGCTGCTCGCTATGGTCGCCCACGGCGTAGGCGATCCGTCAGCCCGGGAACACCAAAGGGTAGCTCGACGCGCCGACGCGGCGGCCGTCGGGGTCACGCAGGTAGACGGTGTGTTCGGTCTCGCCGTCCAGGCAGCCGCGGCGCTCGGCCCGGGCGCGAATCGCGGCTTTGCGCTCCGGCGTGGCCGCAAGCGCGAACATCTCCATGCTGCCCGCGCAGATCGCGGGTTCGCTCGGGTCGCGCTTCTCGATCATCAGCACCGAGCCTTCGCCGATGGAGAGCCAGATCGACGTGGTATTCGAGTCGCGAACAATCTCGAGACCGAAGACCTCCGAGTAGAACGCCGCGAGCGCGGCGACGTCATCGGTGCGTAGCGCGACGTGGTGAACGCGTCCGGCGCCGGCAGCCGGCGGCCGATCGCCGGGCTTCGCGCAGGCAGGATCGTCACCTCCCATACATGTTGGTGAGGACCTCGTCCCACGCCTGGATCAGTTTGTCGCAATCGTCCACCGTTGTGTCGGGGCCGGTCAGGATCATGTTGACGATCGGGATCAGCAGCAGCCCGCGGTTGAGGCAGTAGTACAGCCAGTACTCGCGGTAGCCGCCGAAGCCGACACCTTTGGCGGCCGACAGAGCGTCGTGGGCCACCTCGGGCATGAAGCTGACGTTCAGGCGTGCGCCGATGGCGTCGATGCGAAACGGCGCGCGGTGTTTCTCGATGACCGCGCGCATGCCGCGCGCCAGATGGTCCATCGACGCGAACATCTTCGCGAAGGTCTTGTCGGTATAGTTGTATTCGAGCGACAGGCGCAGCGCGCGCAGGCACAGCATGTTCGCCGAGTTGGTGGTGCCCTGGCCCGTCAGGCCGCAGATTCCCCACGGCGCGAATCCGTCGAGCAGGCCCTGCCACTTTCTGGCCAGTTCCTCGGTGAGTCCGAATACGCCCACCGGTAGTCCCGCGCCGACGCTCTTGCCCGACACCCAGATGTCCGGCTGCAATCCCCACAGGCGCGTCAGACCACCAGGTCCGGCGGTCTGGGTGTGGGTCTCGTCGATCAGCAGAAGGGTGCCGTACTGCGTGCAAAGCTCCCGCAATGCTTTGTGCCAGCCTTCCTGCGGCATCGTGAAGCCGCCGTCGGTCAGGTGGGGCTCGGTCAGCAGCACCGCGACGTCGCGGTCTTTGAGCGCGTTCTCGACGCCCTCGAGGTCGTTGAACTCGGCGATCTTGGTGGCCGCTGCGGCGTCTTCGCCGGGCCGGAAATGAGCCCAACGGTATTCGACCTGGCCCGGACGCGGCATCCACTTCAGCGTGTCGTCGACGGTGCCATGATACCCGGTGTTGAACATCAGCAGCTTGGAGCGGCCGGTGACGCTGCGCGCCAGATTGATCGCCATGCGATTGGAATCCGACGCCGACAGCGTCACGTACCAGTAGGGCAGACCCACCCGCTCGGCGAGCAGTTCGCTGATCACGATCGCGTCTTCGGTCGGGGCCAGCGACGTGACGCCTCGGTTCAGGATCTGGTCGGCGATGCCGCGCGTGACTTCGTTGTCGGGGGAGTGCCCGAAGATCGACGGCGTGTCGCCGAAATGAAAATCGATGTACTCGTTGCCGTCCACGTCCCACAGCCGATTGCCCTTGGCGCGGTCGACGTAGAAGGTGTACGGCAGCAACCAGTCCGCCTGCCAGGTGCACGGCACTCCCTTGACCATGTGCTTCTGCGCGCGCTGAAACAGCGCAAAGCTCTTCGGCGTGCGCTTCTGATACAGTTCGAGTTCCGCGGCGATCAGCGGCATCACGCGTCCCAGATCGATGCCCTCGTGGGAGGGAGTCAGAGCCGAGTAGTCGTCGTAGATCAGGTCGGTCTTGGTCGTGGTCATCGTTTCGCTGACTCCTGTCTGCTGAGCTGCGCGCTGCGATCGTCCTGAACGGCGGCCGTCGTTCGAGCCGACGCCGGCAGCCCGGAGGTCCGGGCTGCCGGCGCGAACTCCCGTTATCCGGTTATCGCGTCGATCGCGACCGATCGCGCGGGTGGACGCTTCGACGAGCGAAGCCGGCGGCCCGCGGCGCTGGCGACCTGAGCGCGGTTTCCGGCTACGATGCGCGAATGCGCACCGGACTGGAACGCCTTCTCGACGACCCGCGACGTTTCCTCGGCCCTGCCCGCGTCGGGCTGGTCGCCAATCCGACCACGGTGGATCGGCGTCTGCGCCATGGGGCCGATCTGCTCCACGCCCGCGACGGCGTCGACCTTCGCATCCTGTTTGGACCCGAGCACGGCATCCGTGGCAGCGCCCAGGACATGATCGGCATGACCGGCGCTCGCGATCCGGTCACCGGTCTTCCCGAAGTCAGCCTGTACGGCGCGACGTTCGAGTCGCTGTCGCCGACTCCCGAGCAACTTTCGGGCATCGATGTGCTGGTGTTCGACGTGCAGGACGTGGGCGCGCGCTACTACACCTACGCGGCGACGATGGCGCTGTGCATGCAGGCGGCGGCAACCGCAGGCGTGAAGGTGGTAGTACTGGACCGGCCCAATCCGATCGGCGGGGTCCAGGTGGAAGGCGGCGGCCTGGAGCCGGGGCTCGAGAATTTCTGCGCGCTGTACCCGGTGCCTCAGCGCCACGCGATGACGGTCGGCGAACTGGCGCGCCTGTACAACACGACGTTCGCGATCGGCTGCGAACTCGACGTCATTGCCTGCGACGGTTGGCGCCGCGCGCTCTACTTCGACGAGACGGATCTTCCGTGGGTGATTCCGTCGCCGAACATGCCGACGCTCGATACCGCGGTGGTCTATCCGGGGATGTGCCTTCTGGAAGGCACCAACCTTTCGGAGGGACGCGGCACCACGCGACCGTTCGAATTGTTCGGCGCGCCGTTCGTCGACGGGACGGCCCTGGCTGCGCAGTTGGAGCGCGAGGAGCTACCGGGAGCTGCGCTGCGCCCGTGCACGATCGAACCGACCTTTCAGAAGCACGCCGGCAAGCTGTGCGGCGCCGTGCAACTGCACGTCACCGAGCGCACCGTCTTCGATTCGTACCGCACCGGTCTGGCCGTGCTGGTTGCCGTCAGAAAGCTGTGGCCCGAGCACTTCGCGTGGAGGACCGAGGTCTACGAGTTTCGCGATGACGTGCCGGCGATCGATCTGCTGACCGGCAAACCGGCAGTGCGCGAAGCCATCGACGCGGGCCGCTCCCTGGACGAGGTCGTCGAACTCGCCTGCGGTGGAACCGATGCCTACGACGCCGGCCGCGAGGCGGCGCTGCTGTACGAGTGAGCGTGCCGCAGCGCCGCGCTCCGCTACTGCGCGCGACGCCGTACCGCCACGGTCGGCCCGCAATCAGAAGGCCTGGAACGGCTCGTAGGTGAGTTCGATGCGCTCGCCGACTCGCGCCAGTCGCGCCGCGGCGAACCAGGCTCCGGTCCACACCGAGTCGTAGCCGACTTTGATGCGCGCACCCGAGCACAGCAGTGTTCCGGCTCCTGTCGAATGGTTGCCGATGTCGCACTTGCGGCCGGTGACGTAGATCAGCACACGCTCCGGGGTGAGTCCGCCGATCAGGCTGATCGTGCTGTTGCCGCGAACCTGAAAGCGACCCGCAACGCGCAGTACGACCGCGGTGGCCGGATTGCCGGCGCCATCGAGTTCGAGCACGACGTCGCTTCCGCCGCGCACCATCTCGGCGTCGATCACGTTGATGCCGCCGGGATTCGGAGCGATCAGCGTGGCGGTCTCTCCCGCGCGCATGACGATCTGTCCGACGTTCATACTGGAGGGAAGCAGGTCCAGCGCGCTCGCGGCGGTCGCGTAGGATTGCCGTGCTTGACCGCACGCGGTTACCTGAGCGTGGCCGCCGCTCAGGTCGTAGGTCCCCGAAGCGTCGTTCTTGGCAGTGACGCTTCCGCCGGCCAGCGAGGCGAGATCGGCGGTGTACGGCAGCTTGACGCCGGTCGGCTTGCCCTTGGCCCCGCCGCCGCCACTGACTATGTCGCCGGTCATCTGCGCGTCCAGACCGACGCGAATCGCCGCGCGCCCCGAATCCTTCATCGCCACGACGTCGCCGTTGTCGAACGAGGAAGCGCCAAGGATCAACTGCGAAGCGCAGATGTCGCCGTCGATCTGCGACTGCAGGAAGGTCTTGATGCGGTCGCCCTTCGGGTCCTCGCGAACCACCACGGTCCAGGGACAGAGATCGACGAGCAACGGGTCGTTCCCGACGCAGCTACCGCCGACGCACTCGTCACCTATCGTACACTTGGAACCATCATCGCACTGGGCCAGTTCCGGCAGCGGATCGTAGCTGCACGAGTCGTCGGCTTCGAGGCAGTTGTCGACGGTGCACGAATTCCCGTCGGTACACGGCGCCGAGCCGCTCTGGCAGTCCGCTTGCGGATCGCAGGTCTCGGCTCCGTTGCAGAACAACGCGTCGTCGCAAGCTGAATCCTGCGGCGTGTTGCTGCAGGTGTCGACACCCTCGTCACAGACGTCCAGAGTGCAGCCGACCCCGTCGAGGCACGGATCACCGCCGTGCTGCGAGCAGGAACCGGAGGCGCAGGTGTCGGCGCCGTTGCAGAAGATCCCGTCCTGGCAGGCGGCGGCGTTGTTGGTCGCGGCGCAGGCGCCGGTTCCGTTGCAGGCGTTGTCGGTGCAACCGTTGCCGTCGTCCGTGCATGGGGTTCCGGCAGTTACGTTGCAATCGCCGGCGGTCTCGTTGCAGACGTTGGCGCACTCGGGAGCGCCGGTGCAGGGATCGCCCGTGTGAAGGCTGCACGAGCCTGCCGAGCAGGTGTCGGTGCCGTTGCAGAACACGCCGTCGTCGCAAGGATCGGAGTTCGGCAATCCGGTGCAGGTCCCGGCGCCGTCGCACTGGCCGGTGATGCAACCCGAGCCGCCGTTGCAGCCGGTTCCGTTGGGATCGAAGCAGCTATCGGTGGCCTCCTGACAGGTGTTGCATTCGGTGCCGGGGCACGGATTGCCGCTCGGCGATCCGCACGAACCGTCGGTACAGGTCTCGGTGCCGTCACAGAACAGGCCGTTGTCGCAGGGAGTGCCGTTGGGGGAATTGGCGGTGCCGACGCAGGTGCCCACCTGGTTGCAGATGTCGGGTCCGGTACACGCGTCAGCGTCATTGCAGGTCGCTCCATTGCCGACGAATTGGCAATTGAACTTGCAGCACGAGTGCGCGTAGAAGCAGTCACCCCCGGTCGTACAGGTGGCCAGCGCGGGGTCGCCGTTGATGTGAAGCGCGCCTCCGGGGTCGCATTCCTCGCCACCATCGAGGATTCCGTCGCCACATACGGACGCGGCGGCGGATCCGGAAACCATCAAGGAAAAAAACACCGCCGTCGCAATCGTGCGCAGCAAGGATGAAGCTCGTACTGACATGTTGCACCTCCCCATCAAGGCAATGTTCGTGACCCTGCGTCCGGGCGCAGAGAAAGGGAGGCTTTCGCGCACCAGCGCGCAGACCCGCGTCCGACAAAAGTGCGCTCAGAACGAATCCAACCGCCGGCCAGCGACCAGCGTCCTGAGCGAACAACCCCCCGATCTTCTTTGCAGATAGCGAAACCCGCGGGACGTTCAACTACGCAGTAACTGGATTTCCAGGCTGGGGACGGTTTGCCAATCTTTTCATCGGATCGCCGAGCCGAAGCGGGCTCAGCGCGCCGGCACTGCGCGGATCGCCGGCGGTCTCGCGTGGTGCGCGACTGAAAGGTCGTCTGCGAGCGGGGAGCGTTCGGGGGTAGCGGCGGTCGGGCGCTGCGGCGCGGCGCGTCAGCGCGCCAGTCTACCGTGAACGCTTCGCACCTTGTCGTCCATCGTCTGGGCACGGTCGGTGCGCGTTCCGACCTTCATGGTGGTGGAGATTCGCGGCGCGCCCATCGCGTGCACGACTTCGTGACAGCGCTTGACGGCGGCGAAGACGGCATCCCATTCGCCTTCGATGTTGGTCCCGTACGCGTGCAGCCTCGAAGAGAGCCCGGCTTCATCGATGACTCGCTGACAGGCCGCGACATATTCGGATACCGAGACGCCGACGCCGAGGGGGACGACACACAGATCGACTATGACGTGCATGGGCGTCGTGTCGCGCCGAACCGGAGCGGTTGCAACCGCGGGTCTGCGGTTCGATCCGTGCTGCCTGCTTGCGGCTGGCGCGGCCCGGCCACGGCTGCCCCCTCGAGCCGGGGAGGCGTCTCCGGGCCGGCAGTGGGGTGGCACGCCTGGTTGGACAAACGTACACATATTCTGTACGAACGTCCGCATGCGCGGGCAGGTCGAACCCCACGCCGGTTCTTCACCGGTGGCCGAAGGGCGCAGGTGCGCGATTCTCGACGCCGCCCTGCGGGTGGTGGCCTCCGGTGGGATCGATGCGGTCACGCACCGGCGCGTGGCCGCCGAAGCCGGAGTCGCACTCGGTTCGACTACCTACTATTTCGGCTCCCGCGACGAGATCCTGCTGGAGGCGTTTCGCCACTACATCGCCAGACACAACACGATGGTTGCGGCGCTGGCCGATGAGTTCCCGCAAAGCGACCTCGCCTCGTTCATAGATCTGCTGGTGGCTTCGACCCGGCGGCAGTTCCAGGACTCGGCGATGGTGCTCGCCGAATACGAGTTGATCCTGTTCGCCGCCCGCAATCCCGAGCTGGCCGAGGAGTATCGCGCCTGGCAGCGCACCCTGGTCGGCCATGTGGCCGAGCGCCTCGAGCGTCTCGGCGCCCGGCAACCGATCGACGCTGCCCGCACGCTGGTGGCCGCGCTACGCGGTTTCGAACTCGACCGTCTGGCGCGCGCCGAGCAGTCGTTCGAGGAATTTCACCGGCGCCTCGAAGTATTGCTGCAAGCGCTGCTCCCGCAGCGGACCAAAGCGGCGCCAAGACCGCGCGTAGTGCGCGGGTCAGCCTCGGCCGCACCGCGTGCGACCGACAGGAGATTTCCATGAGCGAAGAACAATCGCCGACGTCTACGCAAAAGCGCCGCACGCTCGATCTGTGTCGCGAGTATCTGATGCCTGCGCGAGTGGCGGCGTGGGAAAACTTGGGAGTTCCACTGGTGATCGGGCGCCGCGAGGGTTACCGCATCTGGGACGTCGACGGCCACGAACTGCTCGACCTTCATCTGAACGGCGGCACCTTCAACCTCGGCCACCTCCATCCGGAGCTGGTCGAAGTGCTGCGCGCCGATCTCGAGAACCTCGACATCGGCAATCATCACTTCCCTTCGCGGGCGCGCGGGGAACTGGCCGAGCGTCTGGCGCGGCTCACGCCGGGCGATCTTCACTACTCGGTCTTCGTTCCGTCGGGCAGCGAGGCCAACGATCTGGCGATCCGAGTGGCGCGGCGCGCTACCGGTCGCCGAAAGACGGTGGCGCTGGAAGCCGCGTTCCACGGCCGCAGCGGCCTGACCGCGGCCGCCGGGCGCGACGACATGGCGAAGTATTTTCTCGCCGACTATCCGGGCGAGTTCGTCCAGGTTCCGTTCAACGATCTGGCCGCGATGGAGAGCGCGCTGGCTTCAGGCGAGGTCGCCGGCGTGCTGATGGAGACGATGCCGGCAACCTACGGGTTCGCGGTGCCAGGCGACGGCTATCTGCGCGGTGTCAAGGAGCTGTGCGAACGTTTCGGTTCGCTCTATATCGCCGACGAAGTGCAGACCGGGCTCGGGCGCACCGGGCACCTGTGGGGCGTTGAAGGCTGGGGCGTCGAGCCCGATATCCTGGTGACCGGCAAAGGCCTGTCGGGCGGTCTGTACCCGATGGCAGCGGTTGTGATGACGCGCAAGGTCGGCGCGTGGCTGAGCGACCAGGGATGGGCGTACGTTTCGACATTCGGCGGTGCCGAACTCGGCTGCCGCGTGGCCTCGCGAGTGCTCGACATATGCTCGCGCACCGACGTGCTGGCGAGTGTGCGGCACACGGCGGCGCGGGTGGCAAAGGGGCTTGCCGAGTTGCGCAGCCGTCATCCGTTCCTGATCGGCGTGCGACAACGCGGCGTCGTCATAGGCCTGGAAACGGCGGCAGACCTGGGCGGCATGCAGCTATCGAGGGCACTGTACCGGCGCGGCGTATGGGCGATGTTCTCGGGGTTCGCACCATCGGTGTTGCAGTTCAAGGTCGGGCTTCTCGTTGATGACGCCTACTGCGACTTGCTTCTCGAGCGACTCGACGCCGCGCTTGGTGACGTCGAAAAGGAGATCGCCTAAGTGCAGTTCGCCGCTCTTTCCAACGACGACCAGGTCGCGGCGCTGGCGCGTCTGGCGCGTACGGCGCTGGCCGCGTGGGAACTGGCCGAGGCGCGCCTCGACCTGGTCAAGTACCGCGAGAACGCGGTCTTCTGCGTCACCGATGCCGGTGGCGAGCGCAGCATCTTGCGGGTTCATCGCCCGCGCTACCGCAGCGACGACGACATCCGCTCGGAACTCGCGTGGATGCGTGCACTGGACGCCGACGGAATTGCGACGCCATCATCGATCCGCGCGCGCACTGGCGACTACGTGGTCACGGCGGCCGCCGACGGCGTGCCGGAGCCGCGCCAGTGCGATTTGATGACATGGGTACCGGGCAGCCCTCCTGGCACTCTCGAAGGCGGTGTCGAAGCCACAGATGACGAGGTTCGCGCGCTCTATCGCAGGGTAGGTGCACTCGCAGCGCGGCTCCAGGAGCACGCAGCGCGCTGGGAGAAGCCACCGGGTTTCTCGCGTCCAGCCTGGGACATCGCTGCGCTGGTTGGCGACGCGCCGACGTTCGGGCGTTTCTGGGAGTTGGGCGGCATCGACGGCGATCAGATGCCGATCCTGCTCGCGGCGCGCGACCGCGTGCGCGAACGGCTGACGAGGCTTGGATCCGCCGGCGTGCTGATTCACGGTGATCTGGTGCCCGACAACATCCTGGTCGACGGAGACACCACGCGCGTCATCGACTTCGACGATTTCGGCTGGTCGTGGGCTGGCTTCGAGATGGCAACTTCGCTGTTCCCGTTGCAGGTGAGCGGCGGCTTCGACGCCGGTCTCGAAGGCTATCTGGAGGGTTATCGCAGCGTCCGCGCCTTCCCGCAGATCGACCTCGATCTCTTGCCCGAACTGCTGATGGCCCGGAGCCTGAGCTATCTCGGCTGGCCGGTAGGCAGGCCCGAGATCGAGTCGGCGCGCGACCTCGTGCCGATCTTCGCGTGCATGATCACCGAGGCCGCGCGCGAGTACCTGCAGCGCTGAAATCTACTTTGGCGCTTCCTTCTTGGCCTGTTCCGCCAGGAACCAGGCGTGCTCGGGGCGCGCCAGAGTTTCGACACATGACACGGGATGGTCACGGTCGTTCACACGGTAGAACCCACCAACGTTCGGGTAGTCGGACGGCCCCGGCGTTCCGCGAGCCTCCGGCTCCGGGCAGCATCGGAGTTGGCGCACGCACTCCAGAGCGGTGTACGATGGGCTCATGAAGGCGCGGATTTACGTAGATGCATCGGTGGTCGGAGGTTGCGAGGACGATGAGTTCGCGGTGCACTCGATCCGGCTCATGGAGTGTTTTGTCCGCGGCGACTCGGTCTGCGTCGTGTCCAATCTCACGGTGCAGGAACTTGCCGCCGCTCCGGACAAGGTGCGGATGCGCCTTGCCTCAGTACCCGAAGCCCACATCGAAGCTATCCAGCTCGATGCAGAGGCAAGGGAACTCGCGGAAGCTTACATTGCCGCTGGGGTGATCAGAGCGAAGATGCTGGCCGATGCTCAGCACATCGCCATCGCCAGTGTGGCACGAGTCGATGTGCTGGTGAGCTGGAACTTCAAACACATCGTCAATTTGCTCCGAATCCACGGATACAACTCCGTGAATCTGCGGAGGGGATATCCGATGCTCGAGATTCGAGCGCCACGGGAGGTACTATCCGATGAGTGACGGCGAGAAAAAGTTCGACGCGGTCGCCATGATGCGATCCATTCGTGACAAGATTTCTGCGGAGATCACCGGCATGACGCTTGAAGAAGAACTGGCGTGGCTGGCATCGCAGGAACTTCATGATCCATTTCTCGAGCGTCTGCGAGCGCTGGCCGCCGAACAACAGCACGCAACCGGCGGCACTGCGCGCCGCGTTTGATGCTGGGCGTTGTGCGGCAAGATGAGTTGTGTGTCCCCGCGTGAGCGGCGGAGCCGGAACGGTTCGTCAGATCGAATCCGCGCGCGACCTCGTGCCGATCTTCGCGTACCTGATCACCGAGGCCGCGCGCGAGTACCTGCAGCGCTGAAGCTTACTTCGGCACTTGCTTCTTCGCCTGCTCGGCCAGGAACCAGGCGTGCTCGGGGCGCGCCAGGATCGAGTCGATCAGCGCTCCGATCTTTGCAGCCTGCTGCTTCTTGCCGCTCTTGGCCGCAGCGGCGGCGGCCTCACGAGCCTCCGGCAAGAAGGACATGTAGAAGCGATCGGCCACTTCGTACATCCCGTGCCAGTGCGTGTAGTCGGGCGCCATCATCGACGCTCCGTGACGCGCGCGCCGCCCTTCGTGATGCCACAGGAAGAACCAGTCCCATTCGATCCTTTCGTCGAACTGTTTCTCGGTCAGCACCTTCTGGGCGTACATCTCCTTCATCAGCGCGGAGCCGGGCTTCGCGAACTTCTCGTTGTAGAGCACGATGAGGTCGTCGTACTGCTTGTAGAAAGCATCGACGTAGGCGGTGCTGTGGCAGGTACCGCAGACGGTCTTCATGCGGTCGCGCTTCTGCGAGGCGCTATCGGCGGTGAGCGTCTTGCGCCTGGCGGGATCGGCCTCGGTTACGACCTTGTGATCGGCGTCGGTGTCCATCGCCAGCGAGATCGGTGGGCGATTCGTCCACGAGATGCGCTCGCCGGGATCGTGCGTGACCTTCATTCCCGACGCGTTGGCCGACATGTGACAGGTGGCGCAAGTCGGGGCTGCCGTGTAGTCCTTGCCGAGGATCCAGCTCTTCGAGTCGAGGTTCATGTCGTCGCGCAGGTCGCGATAGGCGATGCCGTGCTTGGACTCCTCGTAGATTTCCTTCTGCGGGTGGTCGGGGCCGAGGTGGCATTTCCCGCAGTTCTCGGGCTGGCGCGCGCGGCGCGGCGAGAAGTCGTGGCGGCTGTGGCACGCAGCGCACGATCCGCGCGAGCCGTCGAGGTTCATGCGGCCGATGCCGGTGTTCGGCCAGGTCGCTGGGGCCAGCTCCGGCTTGCCGTCGCCGTCGCGTGCGATGCGATCGGCGGCTGCGGCGTTGGTCGGCCGCCCGTCGGGTCCCGGCTTCAGATCGTCGACGCTGATCGTCCCGCCATCCTTGGCGAGCAGCGCGACTTTGGTCCCGTGACATTGCATGCATCCGCTCTGAACGCTCGCCAGTCCGTTCACGAGCGGGTCGGCGGCGGATTTGCCCGGGGTGGGAGAGTGCGGATTGAACGGGGTCCTCGAACCCTCGACGGTTTCGGCGAGATAGTTGTCCAGCGATGCCAGGATGTTGCCGGCCTTGGCGTGGTGGCTGCGCTCGAACTGCGCATCTTCCTGCTCGTGGCAGTGCGCGCAATCGCGCGGCGTGACGATGACGGCTATCGTCGCATCGTAGTGCTCGAAAGCATCCGGCTCTCCCTTCTCGGCGCGATGGCACTCGTAGCAACCGACGCCCGCGCCGGCGTGACCGCTCTCTTTCCACTGGGCGGTAATCCCCGGTTGCAGGTCGTCGTGGCATGTAACGCATGCCGCGGACTCGGCTGAAGCCTTCTTGGCGTGCTTCTTCATCATCGGCGCGCCGGCCGCACTGGATGCAAACACGCCGATGGCCGCGATGAGAGTCAGGACGGAGGTGAAGCTTCGGGTGGTGTTCATCGGGGGCTCCTTCCAACGATTGTCAGACGGTGGGGACGCACGGTACGCTGCGCAGGCCCCGCGGCCCTCTCAGCTTGGTGTCAGGCCTCGCCGATCGCAGTCATTACCTGTCCGAGAATGGCTGGCGCCGACAACTCGTAGTCGATCTCGAGAGGCCGGCCGTAACGGACGCTGAGTTCGACTCCGGTCTTGCGCAGCTTGAGGCCGGTCTTGTCGAAAGCCTCGCGCAGCCCGTCCAGCCGCACCGGCAGCACGACCGGGCGGAACTGCTTGATCATCTGCGCGCAGCCGATGCGTCCGGGCGCGCCGGGAGTCGTGGTTCCCTGCGGGAAGGTCAGGACCCAACCACCGTCCAGCCCGGTTCTCACCTTGTTGATGTCTTCGGGGTCGACCGGGCGTTCGATCAGCTTGCCGCTCTCTTTCCAGGTGCGTTTGATGCAGATGGTACCGTTGTAGGCCATCAGGCGCGGGAGCCATCCGCTGCTCTTCATCGTTTCGAGCGCTGCCACGATGTAGAGATCGGTGCGCGGCCAGATCAGGTAGGGGCGCCGCAGGTAGCTCACCGAATGGAACACCACGATCGAGTCCATGTAGTGGGTCAGGTGGTTGGAGACGAGCAGCACGCCGCGGGAGGGCAGGCTTTTCAGATTCTCGACACCGTGGATGCGCAGCCGGTTCAGCACGCGAAGCTGCAAGGCCGTGAGGTAGCCTCCGAGATTGATCATGCCCCAGCGAACGGGACGTAGGTGGCCGAAAGCGTCTCTCAACATACGGCGCGGAGCATATACGACGGGCGCGCGAAGGGACAAGAAAGCGGACTGGATTTCGCGGACGGCCGGGTGGCCCGAGCAGGCGGTCGGTGCTGCCGCGTAGGTCCGCGCCGCGATGGTCCGGTTCGCCGGGCAAATGTCAGGCGCGCGCCTGACGCTCGGGCCGGTTGCGGGCTGACGTTTCCCTTACCGCGCCGGTCCCGCCTATTGTCGTCGCCCGCGTCGATCAGCGGCGCGTGCCGCGACGGAGGGGGTAGCGGTGCGGCGAGACCGCCGCACGCTCGCCACCGGCTGACAGGATAACGGGATGGACTCGGCCGCTCTTGCTTTCTTTCTGCGCGGCGCCGCGCTCGGCATCAGTGCGGCTGCGGCGCCTGGCCCACTGCAAACGCTGCTCATTTCCGAGACCCTGCTGGGGGGATTTCGGCGCGGCGCACGCGTGACGCTGGCGCCGCTGGTCACTGACACCCCGATCATCGCGCTGGTGCTGCTGGTGCTGGTGCGGATACCGCCGGCAACGGTGCAGGCGCTGAGCTTCGCTGGTGGCCTGTACGTTCTGTACCTGGCGCTGGGCATGTGGAGGCAGTGGCGCGCTGGCGCGGTCAGGGACGGCGAGCGCAGGCAAGCGGAGTCGGTCGGCTGGGAAGGTCTGCGCCGCGCGGTGGTGCTCAATTGGCTCAACCCGAGTCCGTACGCGTTCTGGATTCTGGTCAGCGGCCCGATCCTGGTCGCCGCACTGGGCCGTTCGATGCTGCACGCCGCAGCGTTCCTGATCGGCTTCTACGGCATCTTCGTCGCGAGCATGCTGGCGATCGCGTGGCTGTTCCATCAAGCGCGGCGCCTGGGTCCGCGCGTCGTACGCGGTCTTGTGCTGGCGAGCATCGCGATCCTGGTTGTGTTCGGAGTTCTGCTGATCGGGCAGGGATGGGGCGGTGGCAGGTAGCGTTGGTTGCCGATTCGTCTTGTGTATTCACGCGCTGGCGGGCATTGGATGGCGGCGCGCTCGAGAAAGGGGCTGTCGTCGGCGCGGCGGCCAGCGCCGCCGACATGATGGAGGAGGAATACTATGGCAACGCTCACCGAGAAGGTCATCGACATGCTGCTGGACCAGGGTGCCGACCTGGTAGGGATCGCGCCGGTCGAGCGATTCGCTGACGCACCGGAGGGGCACAAGCCCACCGACTTCATGCCCAGCTGCAAGTCGGTCATCTCGATCGCGCTGCACCTTCTTCAAGGAACTGCCGACGTCTGGGGCGAGCCCGATCGCGCCGGCAAGACCATCAGTCCCTACCTCTTCTACGGCTACGGGCTGACCAACCTGGAAAGCTCGCGGATCGTCAACCGCGTGGCCAAACAGATCGAGTACCTGGGGCACAAGACACTGTGTTTCCTGCCGACCTGGACGACCAGCATGTACAAGTACTACGACGAGACCGTGACTGCCGGGAAGATCAAGGCCGAGTTCTCGCACCGCCACGCGGCGGTGGCGGCCGGGATAGCGGATTTCGGCTGGAATACGCTCGCGCTGACTCCCGAGTTCGGCGCGATGCAACGCTTCAACTCGATTCTGACCAGCGCCAGACTCGACCCCACGCCGATGTACGACGGCCCCGAGCTGTGTCGCAAGGACGACTGCAAGGCCAAGTGCGCGCGCAAGTGCCCGGCCGGAGCGCTGTCGCAGACTCAGGGGCAGACGCTGACGATCGGCGGCAAGACCTCTACATATGCACTACGCGACGACGTACGCTGCACCTATGGAATCTACGGGATGATCGAAGGCTCCGGAGGCAGGTCGAGGATCGACATTCCCGACGGGCCGGGACGCTTCGAGCACCTGTACATGGAGAGGCAAGGCGACGCCATGCACATGTATGACAAGACGATGCACGAGAACTGCTTCGGACTGATCTGTGGTGATTTCTGCGGCAAGTGCCTGCACCAGTGCTCGTCGAAGAAGCTGGCCGCCAAGGAGATGAGGGATTACGACCTGTCCAAGCGGCACAGCTCCGTAGCGCGGTTTTCGCTGCGCGCATCGTAACGAACTACATTGCGTCGCAACGCGCGGCGGCGAGCCGGCGCGGTTTTCAGAAGCCGAAGAGTCGTGCCGCGTTGCCGCCGAGGATGGCGGTCTTGTCTTCGGCCGTGAGTTCGGGAAGCCCGGCGAACTGCAGCGCTGCAGGGTGTTCCAGGCCGCGGATCGTCTCCACCCAGGCCCGCTGTCCCAGGATCTCGGTGAACAGCGGCCAGTCCGAACCGAACAGCACCTTGTGTACCCCGCCGTGAAGTACCTTGGCGGTTGACAGCATCTGCGCGAAGGCCAGCGGAAGAATGCACGCCGCCCGCTGCCAGGCCGACACGTCTACGTATACGTTTGGGTTCTTGAGCGCGACCGCCAGCGCTTCGTCGACCCACGGAACTCCGACGTGCGCCATGATGAAGTTGATCTCGCGGAAATCCACCGCCGGCTTGTCGACGTAGAGGGGCCGACACGTTTCGAGGTAGGTTTCGCCGGGCCCCAGCCCGGTGTGTACCAGCACGGTGACTCCGAGCCGCGCGGCCTCCTCGTAGAGCGGATAGTAGCTCTCGTCGTTGGGCATGAAGCCCATCACCGTCCACAGCTTGAGTCCGCGGAATCCCTTCTCCTCGACGCAGCGCCGTAGTTCGTCGACGGCAGCCTTTCCGCGCCGCGGGTCGACCCCGGCGAACGGGATGATGCGGTCGGGATGCTGCGCGGCGTAGCTTCCGGCCAGGTCGTTGAAATCGCGGAACGTGAAGCCGTCGCCTCCGAAGCGGAACTCGAAGTCGAGCGGCAGGATCACCGTCTTGTCGATTCCGGCCTCGTCCATGTCGCGGATCAGACGTTCGACGGAGCCGTTGCTCAGGTTTTTCGGATCGCGCACGTGCAGTTCCGCTGCGACCGAGTCCATCAGGTCGCGCATCCCGCCGCGGATGACCTGCTGCTCCCAGATGTGGCAGTGTGCGTCGATTATCATCGGTGATTTCCTCGCCCGTGTGCGGGCAGCCTTGGCCGGGGTCCTATTGGATTACTGCATCGGTCTCGTTCGAGAGTCCGGGAAGAGTCACGGTGAAGGTAGTCCCCGTCTGCGCAGTCGAGGCGAATGCGACACTGCCGCCGAGGTAGTTGTCGACGAACAATTTGACGCTGTACGCGCCAAGACCTCGCCCGGCGCCCGCCTTGGTCGTGAATGAGCGCTGGAATAGCTGGGCCTGCACGGCAGCCGACATCACTCCGGGATTGTGGACACGGAACGTCGGCACGCCATGGTCCTCGAAGGATACCGTCACCGTATCACCCGGGCCGCACGCCTCCACGGCGTTCTTGATCAGGTTGCCGAGAACTCGCCTCAGCAGCAGCGGGACCGATCGCAACACGGTCGAACCTTCGACGCGCGGCGCCGCGACCATCTTCCCCGCCGCCAGAGCGTCCTGTCCGTACAGCTCACAGACACTGGCGAGCAAGTGGGCGACGTCGACCTCCTCCGGCTGCACGGCAAGATCGCCTCGCTCGGCCGCCGCGAGGTCACGCTGGGCCTGGATTTCTTCGAGGATCTGGTCGGTCACGTCGCTGGCCATGCGGCGCATCTCGTCGGTCTGGCGCGCGTCGAGTCGGGGCAGGATCTTGATGATGCCCTTCAGCGTAGTGGCAGCGTTGAGGACGTCGTGGAAGAAGAGTTGCTCGAGCAGTGTTCGCCGCTTCTCGTCGGTGGTGTCGCGCACCGCGAACACGGTGAAGCTCTCGCCGCTGACGCACACAGGCGTCGCCCAGATCCGAAGGTCCACCGCCATGATCCCATCCGGCGCGGAACACAGCAGCCGGCACTCCTGTACGTCGGCTCGCAGGTCGGTCTGTGCGTTGACTATGGCGTTGGCACTTCCGCAGAACTGACAGAATGGCGTGGTCCCGCAGCTTCCGGTCTGCTTTCTCGCGTGAATGCACTCGAAGGCCTCGCCGGTACGCAACCCGATGAGGCTTTGGCGGCTGCGCCGCAGACGGGCGGCGACTTTGTCGTTGGCGAGAACGATCTGGCGGTGGCGATTGAGCACTACCGCCGGTTCCGGGAAGCTGTCGAGCATCGCAGCAACGACCGGATCTGCGGCCAGCAGCCGGTTCTGTGCGGCGACATTCTCCGGCGTCTCCAATTCCGCAGGAGCGAAACAAGTCGTCCGCTGAATCGTCATCTCATCCCTCTCGCGCGGCGACCTCGAAGGCTGATCGCCGGCCGTCTCCTACAACCGAGCCAGCCGCCACTCCGGCACCGGCGACCATAGCCGAAACCCGCGCGACGAGCCACGCCGCCTTGCCTTCTTGGGCTCCGGCGGCTAGCACTTCGCTGAAGAAATCGGGACCGATCCAGGTGCCGATAACCAAGACGAAAAGGCTCACGTAAATGGTGATTTCCAATCTTCTGCTGCTCCCCGGCGACGGTATCGGCCCGGAGGTCATGAACGAGGTCAAGCGCATCGTCGCCTGGTTCAACGCGCGCGGCGCCGGATTCGAACTCGAGGAAGATCTGGTCGGCGGCTGCGCCTACGACGCCCACGGCGAGGCGGTGTCGGACGCGACGATGGATCGAGCATTGGCCGCCGACGCGGTGATCTTCGGTGCCGTCGGCGGGCCCAAGTGGGATCGCGTTCCTTACGAGGTGCGCCCTGAAGCGGGACTGCTGAGGTTGCGCAAGGATCTCGAACTCTTCGCCAATCTGCGTCCTGCCATCTGCTTCACCGCGCTCGCCGAATCCTCATCGCTGAAGCGGGATCTGGTAGAAGGTCTCGACATCATGATCGTCCGCGAACTGACCGGCGGCGTCTACTTCGGGCAGCCCAAGGTCATCACCGATCTCGGCGGCGGCCACAAGCGCGCGATCGACACCCAGGTCTATGACACCTTCGAGATCGAACGCATCGCCCGGGTCGCGTTCGAACTGGCGCGCAAACGCAACAACAAAGTGACGTCGATGGACAAGCGCAACGTGATGAAGACGGGGGTCCTGTGGAACGAGGTCGTCAGCGCGATCCATCAGCGCGAATACCCCGACGTCACGCTCGACCACATGCTCGCCGACGCCGGCGGCATGCAGCTCGTCCGCGCACCCAAGCAGTTCGACGTCATAGTCACCGACAACCTCTTCGGTGACATGCTCTCCGACATCGCCGCGATGCTGACCGGATCGATCGGGATGCTGCCCTCCGCGTCACTCGGGCTCCCGGCTGCCGGCACCGGCAAGCGCAGAGCGCTCTACGAACCGGTACACGGGTCGGCACCCGACATCGCGGGCAAGGGCATCGCCAACCCGATCGCGATGATCGCGAGTTTCGCGATGGCGCTGCGCTATTCGTTCGACATGGGGGCGGAGGCAGACCTGGTGGACGAGGCAATCGCTGCGACGCTCGACGAAGGCCTTCGCACCGGCGACATCGCGACTCCCGGGACCACCAAGATCGGCACTGCCGCCATGGGCACGGCGATCATCGATAAACTCGACCGGCTTTCAGCCTGACCACCCCGGGCTCCTCCACCCGGGGTGATCAGGCGTGTCCGTTGCAAACGCGAACGGACTAGAAGTGATGCGTCCAGCGCAGGTTGGCCTGGATTCCGGACGGCCGGTTTTCCACCGCGGTCTGGAAGTAGGTGTTCACGAAGATGTGGTCGTCCTGCGAGAACGAAAACATCGCGCCCGGTCCGAGGGCCACTACCTGTTCGCGTGAGTCGGGAATCCCGTTGCCGTCCACTTCGTTGTTGGTGAACTGCTTCAGGTAGTAGCCGTTGATACCCACGCGCAGCATTTTCTCGACGACTTCGTAGCTCGACGCGAAATTCAGGTGGATGGCCTGACCGGCCTGTGTGTCGCCGGCGCCTGGGTAGAGCAGGTTATTCGGGTCGTCGTTCTTCGCATTCCACAAATAGTGCAGGCGCCAGCTCGCCTCGACCTTGGGTCCGAGGAACACGGTGGCCGCCCAGTAGGGATCGAGCGAGTAGAAGTTCGAGCCGGGGGTCAGGATCTTGTCGTTGTCGTACTTCCCGGTGGGGATCATGTTCTGGAAC
>JACRCR010000234.1 GCA_016218925.1 Deltaproteobacteria bacterium
CCATCTCGGGGTGGGAAAGGATGTGTGCGATTCGCTCGTCTGTGAGCCGGATCGCGAGTCCCCGAAAGTCATGGAGCATCCTCATGCTGGCACTCGGTCCCGTCAGGGTCGAACCCCTCTTCAGGATCGATATCGACCTCATATCTCGGCATCGCGTGAGGGTTCAACTCGTCCTCACCCCTCCGGTCGCTGACTTCGATCGAGGGGGCAAGCGGCCTCGGGGTGGGCGTGGCTGGCAGCACTTCCAACGGGCCCCAGGGGGGGACGCGGTTCTCCCCGAATCTCGTGGCTCACGGGATCACTCGACCAAGAGAGCGGGCCTCCATGCCGTCCAGAACTCGCGGGCCGCGTCCTTGTGAACTCGCCACGCGCGCCCCCCGGTCGATCGCATGATGTAGACGTCGAAGCCGTTGGCGGCGTCCCTGTCGCTCACGAACGACACGAACGCGCCGTCGGGCGAGAAGCTCGCGTGGACGTCGCCGGCGGTATTGTCCGTCAGTTGCACGAGTCCGCTGCCGTTCGCGTTCACGACGTAGAGCTCGGCGTCACCGTCGCGGTCCGAGTTGAAGACGATTCGCGTCCCGTCCGGCGACCACGCCGGGTCCGAGTCGGTGGCCGCGATGCCCGGTGTCAGGTTCACCTGGTTCGAGCCGTCGGCGTCCATCAGGTAGATGTCGTACTGGTTGTGCATGTCGAGCACGTTGCGGTTGGTCTCGAAGACGATCCGCGCGCCGTCGGGCGACCACTCGGGATCGCCATCTACGTACCCGGGCCCCGCGAAGAGCTTCGACTGGTTGGTGCCGTTGGAGTTCATCACGAAGATCTCTGCGGTGGGGCTGCCGTCGGAGTCGGTGTAGGCGATGCTCGAACCATCGTACGAGAAGCAGGACTGGCCGTTGAAGTCGAGGGGGTCGTTGCTGAGGTTGGTCTGGTTTGCGCCGTCGGCATCCATGACGAAGACCTCGTAATCGCCCGTGCGGTCGGAGCCGAAGACGATGCGCTCGCCGTCGGGCGACCAGTTGGCCTGTTCGTCGTTGACGCCGACAGTCCCGGCGTTCTGCGAGACGTGCACGAGTCCGCTGCCGTCGGTCTGGACGGCCCAGATCTGGTTCTTGCCGGTCCGGTTGGAGGTGAAGAGGATCGGGCCCTCGGGAATCCCGCAGAGGCGGCAGAGCAACTCGAGATCCTGGCCCACGGCCTTCTTCAGCGTTCGCAGCGCATCGCCGGCTGTGACCACCCCGCTGTCATCGAGGTCGCAGGTACACAGGTCGCAGGTGACCAGCGCGACCGCGGTGCGAAGCACGTAGAGAGCGTCGGCGGCGGTGATCGACGGGGCGGCTGTCGCCGTGACGAGCGTTGCCGGGCGCACCGGATCTCCGCAATCCTCGGCGGGGAGTTCCGTCTGGGCCCGGACCTGCCCCGCGGCGACTCCGAGTAACAGGCAGGCCCCGAGTAGAAACGACGAATATGATCGCATGACTTCCTCCCGCTCACGCGCCGGTACCGCGGCGCCGCGGCATCGTAGGGGAACGTCGCGGCTGTTGACAGCCTCCCAACGCGGATGGCGTCGACCTCTGCGGAGTCGGCTTGCGCCGGAGGCAGGGATGACGATGAGTCGCTGATTTTCCGACGCTTCGCTCCTCGATTCGCGTCAGTCCGGCCAGCAGGTCGTTGTTGCAGTGCCGTTACAGCGCGTCAGCGTCGAGTCGAGACAGATTCCGTTGTTCCAGTCGTCCCACACCTCGAGCATCACGTGCAGATTGTCGGAGGACGCGAGCGGCATGTTGTCGAGGTTCACGTTCCAGCGGCGCGCCTTCTTTATGAGGTACTGGTTGTTCGCAGGATCGAGCTCGCGCAAGTCGATGTCGACAGACCACGGCGTCGCCGTCGTGACGATACCCTTCAGGAGCCTGTAGCACTCGTTGCCGTCCCCCCAGACACCTCCCGGCCCAGCCCGGAGGATGAGCTTCTGCGTGAGGTTCGGCTCGGGCGTTGGCGCCGGGTTTCCTGCGACGTTGGGGCACGGCTGAGCGGCAGCGAGTGCCGCGTTGAAAACGATCGCCGCCAGAGCGGCGGCAGACACGAGCGGGCGTCTTGGCGAGATCCGCCGCTTTGAGTCCGGAATCAGCCCACGATCTCGAAATCGATGCCGAGTTTCTCGTAGACAACCACGGCTCTGCGGTCTCGAGTCAGCAAGCGCGCCTTCGCATGCCTCACGGTCGCGGCGATGAGCGCATCGTGAATACTTCCTCCCGAGATTGCCGTAGAAGCAGCTTCTTCGACCAAGCGAACGTGGGCTCTGGGCGGCAACACCAGCGGTGGATCCTCGAACCATTCGACTAGAAATTCGGCAACGATGCTGGCTGGTGCGCGGTGTGGGGGAGGTAACCGCGTGAGCACCGAATAGGTCTCGACCAGGACATGGGCCGGCACGCGTGGCCGCCTGGCCAAGACAGCCGTCGCTGATACGTGCCCTTCGTGCCACGAAGCGAAGCCGGCCACGACAACGCTCGTGTCGACCGCAATCACCGTCGCGTTCGCTCGAGTGTTTCGCGTACGATCTCGTCCGTGAGCGGCGGAAGAGTCTCCTTCGGCTGCGCGACGGATCCGCCCTTGCCACGGACCAATGACATGGCGGTCGCGGCTGGTTCGATCTCGATGTGTCCGTCGCGCTCGCGGATGGTGACGGGTCTACCGCGGTGGAGGCCGAGGCGATCTCTCAGTTCTTTGGGTATGACCACCCGGCCGGCGGCGTCAATGGCAGATTGCATACCATTACTATAGCATTCCCTGATGACACTTGCACGGGGGGATTCCTCGGGACTTGATGCCCCGGCCGAGGGCCGCGCTGCGCCAGTCGCGCCAGAGCATCTTCAGCGTCGTGGGCGACGCTCCCGGCCCCAGGTCGCGTCACCAGGTTTCGACGACTTTGCGGGCATCGGCACCTAGCGCGTCAAGGCCGCGCAGCCTAGCGAGGAAGAAGGATTTGCATTCGGCACTGCGGTGAACGAGCCGCCGGATTACTTCGACCGGGAATCGAGGGAGTCTTCACGACTCGCAAGGGTCGACTCAACGGTGTTGTCTGCATATTGGAGCGCTATTCCGCTCGAGGCAGCAAGGAGCAACCGGGCATGTCTTCCTCCTGCTACGACTGGCTGTTTCCCGAAGTGCTGCGGCAGCTCACCTTCAACGGCGCGGAGATTCTGGTGCGGGTTTCGGCGTACATGGATCCGTGGGGCGCGACCGCGCCGATGGACTGGTGGACCACCATCAACCGCGCCCGCGCCATCGAGAACACCGCGTACGTGGTTGCGGCCAACCAGGGCGCGCGGCTGGCGCTCTATCCGCCGTTCTCGTGGCCGGGCGGCAGCATGGTCGTCGACTACGACGGCCGCATTCTGGCGCAGGCCGATCCGGGACCGGGCGAGAAGATAGTGGTCGCGCCTATCGACATCGGCCGCCTGCGCCAGGAACGTCAGCGGCGCGTTGGACATTCGACGACCGCCCACACGCGCAGCGAGACGTTCCCGATGTACCGCGAACCTATCTTCGAGCCGGCGGCTCGGCCGTCGGCGATCACCTATGGCGACAACCTCGCCAGGACCGAGGCGTCGCTGAGGCGTTTGCGGCGATGAGCTCGCTACCGCCCGCTGTCTCCGCTTCGGTCGGACGCCGGGTGGGGCGCCGGCGCGGACGCGGCGTGACCGTATTCGTCGCCGCCGCCGCGCTCTCTGCGACGATCACCGCCTGCGAGCGAGGGTCGAGCGACGCGCCACGTGCGGCGCCGCCGCCGCTGCCGCCGGTCTCTGCGGGGTTCGTCGACATCACCAAAGCGGCCGGCATCGACTTCGTCCATTCGTTCGGCGACGACAAGTTCTCGAACCTGGTCGAAGCCGTCGGCGCCGGCGGCGCCTGGCTCGACTACGACCAGGACGGGTTGCTGGACCTGTACATCGCCACCGGCAAGTACAACGCGACGCTGTCGAAAGGAGACCCACCGAAGGAGAAGCCGCTCAACCGTCTCTACCGCGGCCTCGCGGACGGAACCCCGTGGACTCGTCTGGACTTGGCGGAGCGGCTGAGGGCGGGCGTCGCCCTTCGCTTGTCGCGCGGGTTTACGTCTGCCCGAGCGTCAAGTAACAGTTTCGTAGTGTCGGCGTGCGGCTTGTCACGGCACCGCCGGACTGAGCGGCACGGTTGCGACCTATTTCCCCGAACACGGCTATACCGGCACCGACTCGTTCACCTTCGCTGCGTGGGATGGCTCCACCGACCCCAATCTCGCGACCGTGACGATCACCGTCACCGGCCCCATCTGCGGAGACGCAACGGGAGACGGCAGAATTACGGCCAGCGATGCGCTCAGGGTTCTTCAAGCCGCCGTCGGTATCGGTACCTGCTCTGAGCACGTGTGCGATTTCAACGGCAGCGGAGCGGTGACTGCCTCCGACGCTTTGGGGGGTGCTGCAAACGGCCGTGGGTCTGCTCTCCGACTCCCAGTGCCCGTGAGACGAGCAGTAGGCAAGACGAGGCAAAGGCGGTATCAGTTCTCCAGCTTGAACTTGTGGATCCACTGCCGGCCGGAGGTGTCGGTGCACGGCAGCGACAATCCGCACGATCCCACCGGCGCGAAAGGAGCAGCGTGCGATGCCGCCCAGACGCGTGCGCCGGGAAATCCGGACGGATTCTGGTAATCCAGGCCCTCGTAGTCCAGCTGGTATGGGCTGACCACGAACGGGATGTTCTTCAGGAAAGAGCTGAACTTGATGCTCACCACCTTGGCCTGCGCGTTGATGATCGGCATGCCGCTGCAGATGTGGGACCAAAGCAGGGAGTTGCTCTGCATGCATTCCTGGGCATCGAAGAGATTGTTCGTGACCGTGATCTTCGCTCCACAGGCGGTTCCGGTCGAAGAACAGCTCGAGTACTTGCTGCTCGCATAGTTCCAGACCTGGATGTTCGCACTCGAGCTCGACGATCGGATCACCATGCCGGCCTTGTCGCCCCACGTCGTGCTGCTCCACTGCTCGGTAACGCCACAGGCACTGTCGATCTTGAGAATCTTCACTTTGCCGGAGGTCGTGAGGGTGTCCTCCGTCAGCACGGTGAGATACTCGTTGTTGCCGATGCGCCAGGATCCTCCCACATGGGTGTTGTTGCTCGCACCGTAGTCG
>JACRCR010000054.1 GCA_016218925.1 Deltaproteobacteria bacterium
CACCGGCAACGGCCGCGTGGGGCGCGTGGTGATGGAAGCCGCGGCCAAGTACCTGACGCCGGTGACGCTGGAACTGGGCGGCAAGAGTCCGGTGATAGTCATGCCCGACGCCAATATCGACGTCGCGGCCCGCCGCATCGGTTGGGCCAAGTGGACCAACGCCGGTCAGACCTGCACGGCGCCCGACTACGTGCTCGTGCATCAAGACGTAGAGAAGGCGCTCGTCGAGAAACTGAAGGCCGTGATCCCCGAATTCTACGGCAAGGATCCCAAAGTTTCCAAGGACTTTGGGCGCATCGCGGCCGAGCGGCACGTCGATCGTCTCTCTGCGATGCTTGGCGACGGCGTCGAGATCGTCGCGGGCGGCGAGGTGGACAGAGCCGCGCGCTACGTTGCGCCGACCATCGTGCGCGGCGTGAAGCCTGATTCCCGTGTGATGCAGGACGAAATCTTCGGACCCATCCTGGCGGTGATGACGGTGCGCAACCTGGACGAGGCCATCGCGTACGTGTGCGATCACGACAAGCCATTGGCCCTTTACGTCTTCAGCGCCGACGAGAAGGTCTCGGCGCGCGTGCTCGGCGAGACCAGCTCGGGCGGTGCGTGCATCAACGCGGCGCTGTGGCAGGCGGCCAACCCTCACCTTCCGTTCGGTGGTGTCGGCCCAAGCGGCATGGGCGCCTATCACGGGCGCTGGGGCTTCGAGTGCCTGAGCCACCGCAAGGCGGTCGTGGACAAGCCAACCTGGACCGATCCCAAGATCGCCTACCCGCCCTACACGCGCATCAAGGAGTGGATGGCGCGCAAGTTCGTGTAGAGGCGGTAGTCGTTGCCGACGCGCCGGTCCGCAGATCAAGCGCCGGTACGTCGCCCGGGGCGACGCACTCAGACCTTGGGTGCCAACCGTGAATCGAAGCTGAACGAAAGCGGCTTGCCGATCCGTAGCCTCCGCATTTCGCGGTGACTCGGATTGAGCAGGTAATTCGGCTCGCTCGGGATGATGGCGCTCGGCACGCGCAGCGCGAGCGACGATCCGGACGCGACCCAGCCGTCGCCGAACTGCGCGGCCGACCGTGGCGGCGGGTCGTTGTGCCACCGGCGCGGGAGCCTGGCCGGCACCTTCACCAGCGCCGCGTCCAGTTCGACTTTCACGGCGACGTAGCGCTCGACGAGCAGTTCATGGCCGTCCTCGACGTGCACGAGCATTTCGAGCATCGCCAGCGCCAGTGAAGAGGCCAGGTACACGACGCGCGTTCCGGGCGAATTCCAGCGGCCCCCGTAGAGGAACGCCGCTTCACCGTCGAGGGCCCTCTTGACAAGACGCCGCTGGCAGATTCGCCAGGCTTCGATCACGAAAAGACGCCGTGCTCGAGGCGACCGAGCAACTGCTCGACGACGCGCGCGCCGGGCTCGGTTGCTGCAAATTCGAGCGGCGTGCGGCCGCCGAGCGCCTTGGGTTTCGACTCGAGCCACGCACGCGCGCGCGGCTCCGAGCCAAGCGTATGCTCGGCCAGATAGAAGAGCCGCGTGAGCCGCGCCACGCGCTCCGACTCGGACAGGGTCAGTCGCGCGACGCTCTTCATGCGCCGATGAAGCGTCCGCTCCGGGATGCCCAGCGCCGTTGCCAGCGCCGCCTGTGACATGTCGAGCTTGACGAGCAGATCGCTCAGTGCGCGCGCAGGCAGCCCGCGATGGACCTCGGTTGCGAGCATGGTCAGATTGAGTGCGGTCGCGGCGGGTAACGCTTGAGCAGCCATATGGCGAGTTCATACCCGCCAGATGGCGGAGTCAATCGGCGCGTGCGCAGGGCGGCGAAGGTAGCGCTGGCTCGACGCAGGCAAGGACCGCCCACGCCCCTTGCGCGGGCCGCACAGTCCCGCGGATTGTCACACCACCGCGCCCCGGCTATCGGTTCCGACCTTGGCCGCCCGGACTGGACAACCGGACGGCTGACAAGGGAAGCACAACCTTCATGGTGGCAAGTGCGCGTACCGCAATCATCGCGCGAACTGCGGCGCTTGCCGTGTTCGCCACGCTGGGCGTGCCCCCCGCCGCGGTAGCCCAAACCGAGGCGGAGGCCGCCGCCGCTTCAGTAGACGACGCCCGCCTTCGCGCCGCCGACTCCGAACCCGATCAGTGGATGAGCCACGGCCGCACCTGGTCCGAGCAGCGCTACAGTTCACTCGATCAGATCAACACCGCCACCGTAGGCGGCCTCGGCTTGGCGTGGAACTACGAGACCGGCACCACGCGCGGCATGGAGAGCACGCCACTGGTGATCGACGGCGTGATGTACGCGACCGGAGCCTGGAGCAAGGTCTACGCATTGGACGCCGCCACCGGCAAGGAGCTTTGGACCTACGATCCCAAAGTTCCCGGTGCCAAGGCGCGCGACGCGTGCTGCGACGTCGTCAATCGCGGCGTGGCGGCGTGGAAAGGCCGCCTGTATCTCGGCGCGCTCGATGGACGGCTGATCTGTCTGGACGCCGCCACCGGCAAACCGCTGTGGGAGAAGCAGACCACCGACCCGGCGCGCGCCTACACGATCACCGGCGCTCCGCGCGTGGTCAAAGACAAGGTCATCATCGGCAACGGCGGCGCCGAGTTCGGCGTGCGCGGTTATTTCAGTGCCTACGACGCCACCAGCGGCGATATGCTGTGGCGCTTCTACACGGTCCCGGCATCCACGCAGGGACCGTTCGAGAATCCGGAACTCGAGATCGCCGCCAAGACGTGGTCGTCGCGCTCG
This sequence comes from Deltaproteobacteria bacterium, assembly GCA_016218925.1. GTDB lineage: Bacteria > Desulfobacterota > Binatia > UBA1149 > CAITLU01 > CAITLU01. The sequence goes on from JACRCR010000054.1 coordinate 2,750, forward strand.
ATGTGGGACACCGGGCTCGGCGGCACGGTGTGGGATTCAATCTCCTACGACCCGGAGCTTGATCTGCTCTACGTCGGAGTCGGCAACGCCTCCGGCTACAACCGCGAACTTCGCAGTCCCGGCGGCGGTGACAATCTGTTCGTCGCATCGATCCTCGCCGTCGACCCCGACGACGGTCGCATGGCGTGGTACTACCAGACCGTTCCGGGCGAGAGCTGGGACTATACGGCCACGCAGCACATGATCCTGGCCGACATCGAGATCAGTGGCGCCCCGCGCAAGGTGCTGATGCAGGCGCCCAAGAACGGCTTCTTCTACGTGCTTGACCGCGGCACCGGCGAGCTTCTTTCAGCCGAGCCCTACGTCGCCGTTTCGTGGGCTACGCGCGTCGACAAGAAGACCGGCCGGCCCGTAGAGCGGCCCCAGGCAGTGTGGAGTCAGGAACCCGCGCGCGTCACGCCCGGCATTCCTGGTGGTCACAACTGGCATCCGATGGCGTTCAGCCCGCAGACTGGGCTGGTTTACATCCCGACCTTCGAGTCGCTGTACGAGTATTCGCCGGACCAGGCCTTCGAGTGGCGCCGCGGCTACTTCAACACCGGCGAAGATCTCGACGCGGTAGCCGCCAAGGTCGAAGGCTTCGAAGAATTCGCGCGCTACAACACGCGCACGCATCTCACCGCGTGGGATCCGGTGGCAGGTGCGCAGCGCTGGCACGTCGATCTCGGACAGGGAATCCCCGCCGGCGTGCTTGCCACCGCCGGTGGTCTGGTGTTCCAAGGTACTACCGACGGACGGCTCGTCGCCTACGACGCTACCGGTGGCGCTACGCTTTGGCAGACATCCACCGGCACCGGGATCATGGCGCCGCCGATCAGCTACCGGATCGGCAATGAGCAGTACGTTGCCGTGGTTGCGGGACTTGGCGGATCGCAAGGCGGCCACTTCACGCGCATCACCAACGCCAACCGCGGTCGCATCGTGGCGTTCAAGCTCGGCGGCAACGCGATGATGCCGGTGACCGAGCAGAAGCCGGTGCTCGCCGTCGAGGCACCACCGATGCAGGCCTCGGTCGAAACGCTGGCGCGTGGTCGCGCGTTGTACTCTTCGCACTGCGCGCGTTGCCACGGCGTGGGCGTGGTGAGCAGCGGGCTATATCCTGATCTGCGCTATTCGAGCGCCGGCGTACACACGATCTTCCCACGCATCGTCGGCGACGGCCTGATGGCCGAGCGCGGCATGGCCCCGTTCTCCGACGTGCTCGGCAACGACGACATCGACGCCATCCACGCCTACGTCACGCAGCGCGCCCGCCACCAGACGGGCTGGGTAGAATGGCTCGCCGCGAAACTCGCCGGCCGCCTGCGCATCCCCGCCTCTTGGCTGGCGAACTGAAAATCCCCTGTCCCGTTGGTTTCGGCTCTGACCGGTGGTCGAGGAAACCTGTCGCAAGCCGCGACTTGACCCCTCCCCGTGGTGGCAAGCCGCGACTTGACCCCTCCCCGTGTGGTTGCGGCGGCGTATATACACGCGTAGTGTGGCGACGTGCGCTTCGCCTGGGACCGCGGGAAAAGCGCCCGGAACCTGCGGGATCGCGGATTCGATTTTGAGTTCGCTACCCTGATTTTCGAGAGTCCCACGCTGGAGCGCGACGACGTACGCCGGGACTACGGAGAGCGAAGGGTCATTGCCACCGGGCTGGCCGACGGGATTCATCTCACCGTGGTCTATACGGACAGGGCGGAGTCCGGCGGGCTCGTTCGTCGCATAGTCTCCGCCCGGCTGAGTAACAGATATGAGCGCAAAGCGTACTTCCAAGTCCTCGAAAACGAGTAGCAAGCCTACGCGCGGCCGCGCCGACCTCGCGCATCTCCGCGAGGTCGGCGAACGAGATATCGAACGTACTTCGCCGCCTGAACTTGCCGACCTGCCGGCATCATTCTGGGATGATGCGGTGTTGGTTCACCCGGTTGCGAAGCAGCCGATCTCTCTGCGCCTGGACTCCGATGTGCTGGATTGGTTCAAAGAGCAGGGCCCCCGGTATCAATCGCGGATGAACGCAGTCCTTCGCGCGTATATGTCGGCCGCGCGACTACCTCGTTCCAAAGGGGCGGCCTGACTCATCCGATCGAGGGATGCCGCAAAGCGGAGGGAAATGGAGGCGGCGAGCGGATTCGAACCGCTGAGTCGAGGTTTTGCAGACCTCTCCCTTAACCACTTGGGTACGCCGCCGTTTTGAGAGCGCGGAGTATGCCCGCCTCGCGCGGGTATCTCAACTGCGCGCCGGCTCTGCGCGGACCCACCGGCCCCTGCCCCTCAGCGAAGCTGCGAGTCTCTGAGACGCTCGACGACCCGGCCGTTGACCATGTGCTGCTCGACCAGCTCTGGCACGTCGGCCACGGTGACGCCGGTGTACCAGACGCCTTCGGGATAGACCACGATCGACGCTCCGGCGGTTGGACAGCGGCCCAGGCAACCGGCGGCGGTGATGTAGATGTCCACCGACAAGCCGCGGCGCTCCCGCTCGTCGCGCAGCGCGAACAGAACTTCTTCCGAGCCGTTGCCGGCACACGATGGCTTGGGTCCGTGGGCGGGGCGTCGGTTGGTACAAACGAAAAAATGATGTTTCACGCAGTTCTCTCGTCCCGTTTCCGTCTCGCTCAGTGCGACGGGTCTTGCGCGTCCAGAGTCAGGCGAAATGCCCCGGGTCTCTTGCGTCGCACGAGCGGCGCGATGACACGGCTCAGAATCGGATGCTTTTCCCGGATCGCTTCGCGAAATCGCGCAAGCGCCGTTTCCTCGTGAATCCTGCGGCAACTGCACGCGATCGGCCCGTCGCCGAAGTCGATCTCGCCGCGACCGGTGGCGCCCAGATTGCGCACCCAGTTGCGTTCGACGTCCAGGCTGCCGATCCACACGTCACCGTCCAGTATCACGTACCAGATCTTTACCTGGAAACGCTTTCCCGAGCGCCGGCCGAAGTGCGTCAGATGCAGCGTGCTGCGATCGGGGAAGTTCATGCCTGGTCGGCTCCGTGCTCCGCAAGCACCTGCGCAAACCCCACTTCGGCAATCGCCAGTGCGGCATCTATGTCGGCGTCGCTGTGCGCCATCGAGACGAACCAGTTGTGATGCGGATGGAAGAACGCGCCGCGCCCGGCGCACTCGGCGGAAAAGGTTCGGCTGCGATCGAAGCCGCCGTCGTCGGCAACGAACGTCATGAATGGGATCGACGGCGGGCCGCTGAGTGTGACGGCAAGTCCTGCGGCACTGGCGCGCTGGGCCAGTCCGTTGCACAGGCGGCGTCCCACCCGATCCATGTGCACGATGGCGTCGCGCACGATCAGCTGCTCGATGGTGGCGAGCGACGCCGCAAGCGGCACCGCCTGGGTCGCGAACGTGCCGGTGTAGAAGACCCCCTGGGCTGGCGTGCGCAGCGAGTCGGCGCCTAGCAGTACCGCGAGCGGATAGCCGTTGGCCACGGCCTTGGAGTAGACGGTCATGTCGGGCGTCACCCCCCAGTGCTGGAGCGACCCGCCGATGTTGATGCGAAAGCCTGCGCGCACGTCGTCGACGATCATGACTGCGCCGTTACTGGTGCACTGGCGACGGACCGAGTCGAGGAACTCGCGCGTCGGGAGCTCGGAATCGTGCATGCCTTCGTGGCGGAACGGCGTGATCATCACGGCTGCGATCTTGCCGTGATGCGCGGCGAACAGCCGCTCGAGCGACGCCGCATCGTTCCACGAAAACGTCAGCACGGTGGCGCGCTCGCCATCGGGAAAGCCGCGCTGAAACGCATTGCACCAGCCGTGAACGCCGTGGTAGCTGCCGCCGACCATCGCCACCATGTCGCGACCGGTGGCCTCGCGCGCCACTGCGATCGACCAGGTGCAGCCGTCCGAGCCGTTCTTGGCGAACATCGCCCAGTCCATTCCGGTGGTGATATCGACCAGCTTCTCGGCCAGCTCGACCATCACCGGCGCCGGCAGGGTGCCGACGTCGCACAGGCGTCGCTGCCGCTCGGCGGCGGCTTCGACCACCGGGTCACCGTAGCCGAGTACCATCGGTCCGTACGCACACATGAAGTCGATGTATTGGTGTCCGTCGGGGTCGACGACGCGGCAACCGTGGGCTGCACTGAGGAACTTGGGGAAGGCCCCCGCCACCAGGAAGGCCGGGGTCTGGTGACCGTAGATGCCGCCGGGGATGACGCGTTGGGCACGGTCGAACAGCGCGTCGCCGATCGAATGGTCGAGTCTCGTGGTCATTCAGATGTCCTTGTCTGTATCGGCGCGGGCCGCTTCGGCGGGAGTCGCCGTGGTCATCGCCAGCGCGTGGATCACCGAGCGCATTTCCTCCGCCAGTGCCTGGTAGACGAGGCGCTGGCGAGCTACGGCGGACAATCCCTCGAACGCCGGCGAAACGATGTGCACGCGATAATGACCACCGCCGCCGGCGCCGGCGTGCCCGCGGTGGCGTCCGCTCTCGTCCTCGATCGCGAGCCAGACCGGCGCCAGCGCGGCTCCCAGGCGCTGGCGGATCAGCTCCTTCGTGTCGGCCCTACTCGCCGCTGCACTCACCTCGGCACTCTCCAATGAACTCACCTTCGCACTCACCGTCGCACCCACCTTGGCACGCGCCATCGCATTCACCCGGGCGCGCCTACCATGCGCGCCTACCATGTGGCACGCTCCGACCATGAGCAACCCGCCCGTGGCCGTTCGCGACGGCCTCAGCGCGCACCAAGCCGAGCGGGTGGCGTTGCTGCTGGTAGCGATGGGGATCGAGGCCGGGTTCGGGCGCAGTCGAGGTGCGGGGATCGGGTGGGAAGTGAGCGTGCCGGCCGAGGACCTGGTCCGCGCCGAGCACGTACTCGGCGAAGAAGAGCCCGCGCCCAGAGCGTCCCCGCCACCCGTGGCGCTGCTGGCGCCGCGACTGTGGCTGTCGCGAGCCTCGCTGGCGCCGGTCGCGCTGGTGCTGGCGTGCATTGCAATCCATCTGTGGGTGCACGGCGGCGCGGGGCCATCGGCGCGATCGACACTGCTGAATGCCGGCGTGGCCGCCGGCTACCTGGTCAGTCAGGGCCAGTGGTGGCGTTTGCTGAGCGCGGTCTTCTTGCACTTCGACATCAGCCACCTGGTGGCCAACATGTGGGCTCTGCTGGTGGTCGGCCCGGCGCTGGTGGCCGAGCTCGGCACGGCGCGCTTTCTGGCGGTTTTCCTGACAACCGGCGTATCTGGCAACCTCGTCAGCTACTTGCTCAACGACACAGTGGCCCTGAAGGCCGGCGCCTCGGGCGCGATCTGCGGCGTGCTCGGCGCGCTGGCCGGGCTTTCGCTGACTTCGCTTGCAGGACCGTACGAAGTCAGGCGGCCAGCCTGGCAGACGCTGGGCGCGCTCACCGCGCTGTTCGGGCTCACGGTGGGGTTCCAGCCTGGGCGTGATCACTACGCCCACGTTGGTGGACTGCTAGCCGGACTGCTGCTCGGACGGCTGATGCGGCGTCGCAGCGCGATCGCGACCAGCGACGGCGGCGCGGCGCTTACCGCGCGAGCGCTGTTGCTGGCGGCGGCGCTGCTCGGCGCCGAGGCCTCTTCGTCGCTGGCCGCCGAGCCCGCGCCCGGCACCATCGTCTCGCGCGACAACTCGGCGTCGTTCGGCGAGGTGCTGGGCCCATCGATCCAGTGGGCGGTTCAGCGCGGGCTGCGCATGGAGGTCATCGAGCCGAGGCCGATCCCGATGGAACCGGCGCGGCTGGAAGCCACGCAGAAGTATTCCTCGCAGTGCACCCTCTCAGCCGCGAAAAACAAGGTCGAGAACTACGTCGCCGGTCTTCCCTTTCCGCTGGTCGAAGAGAGCGACCCGGACGTTGCTATCAAACTGATGTTCGACTTCGAGAATCGCATCGTCGTCGACGACATGGACGTGCGCAACTTCGAGTGCGACACCGGCGGCCTCGACATCGAGCGTGGCCTCAGCGTCGAGCGCCACTTCTTGATGGGACACTTCAGGCGCCTGTACTACGTCAGCCGCCTGTATCACGAGCCGAAACCGACCTGGCCCACCGAGGCCGGAATACGCTATCGCGAAGTGCTGCACCCGATCGTCGAGCCGTTCGATCTCAAAGGCGTCGGGATCACCTACAACCGCTATCTCGACCCGTACCGCCAGGACGATAGCTGGCTGTACTACCCGATGCTCAAGCGGGTGCGGCGCTTGTCGTCGGCCCAGCGCTCCGATGCGCTGTTCGGGCAGGACGCCGACATCGACAGCTACGGCGGCTACGCCGGCAACCCGGCCTGGATGACGTGGCGCCTGCTCGGGACCAGACGCATTCTGGCGCCCATGCATACCAGTCGTTTCCCTGCCCGCTGGTCGGCCGGAGCCGCCGATTTCGTGTTCGACGACACTTGGGAGATGCGCGACGTGCACCTGCTGGAAGGAGTCTCGCGGCTGCCCGGATACGCCTACGGCAAACGCATCCTGTATCTGGATCGCCAGAGCTTCGTCGTCGCCTACACCGAGATGTACGACCAGGCGGGCGCGCTGTGGAAGGCGTGGCTCAACCAGTGGAAGATCGGCCGCAAGCCTTTCGAGAAGGCCAGACGCGCCGTCTACGACTACGAGCAGCAGTTCATACCGGCCCTGAGCATTTTCGACATGCAGCTCGAGCACGCCACACGCTGCCTGCTCCCCTCGCCTTCGGCACCTGGTGAGGAGGGGTGGTACTTCAATTTCGGCGACGCCGAGGGCACCGTCGAGGAGGTTTTTCTGATCTCCAACATCATCGCCTCGGGTCGCTGAAGGGGTCCGCGGCCGTTAGCGTCCCGAGCCCTGGCAGGCTATAGAAATTGCGGTTGGCATAGCCGGTTTTATCTACTTTCTGAACATTCCGGGTATTGGGAGGGAGAGAGATTTAATGGAGTCCCTACAGCAGTTGCTGCGATGGATCCACGTCCTCGCGGGCGTGATTTGGATCGGTCATCTGTACTTCTTCAACTTCGTCAACGGCCCGTTCGCGGGCACCATGAACGCCGACACCAAGAAAGCCGTGGTACCCGAGCTGATGCCGCGTGCGCTGTACTTCTTCCGCTGGGGTGCGGCGTGGACCTGGGCTACCGGCGTGCTGCTCTTGCTGCTGGTGTTCTACCACCAGGCGGTCGTGCGCGCAGAGGCGGGCGGCCTGGGAATGGCCACGCTGTTCTCGCTGGTACTGACCTTCGGCGGATTCGCGGTGTACGACACGCTGATGTCGGGCTCGCTGATCGCCGATCAGAAGATGAAGAACGCGGCGGCGTTCGCGCTGGTCGTGCTGGTGATGGTCATCATGACGATGGGCGCAGGCTTCGGTCACCGCAGCCTCAACATCCACATCGGCTCGCTGTTCGGCACCACGATGGCGTTCAACGTGTGGTTCCGGATCTGGCCGTCGCAGCAGCAGATCATCACTGCGATCAAGAACGGGCAGGCGCCCGATGCCAAAGTGGTGGCGTTGGCCGGTCTGCGCTCGCGCCACAATACCTACCTGTCGGTTCCGCTGCTGTGGACGATGCTGAACGCGCACTCGCTCACCGCCTTCCCGCGCTTCGTTCCGGACCCGGTGGCGCTGATGATCGTGATCCTGGTCGGCTGGCACCTGACCACCAGGTTGTACGCGATCGCCGGCAACGCCGACAAAGTGAAGTCGGGACTCTGACGGTTCGGGCTCTTGCAGCGATCAAGGGCCGAGCCTTCGACCGGGATCGAAGGCTCGGCCCTCGTTGTTTCAGGCCGCCACCGACGGCCACGCCTTCACCGCTTCGCGCCAGCGTCGCATCGTATCGTCTCGTTGGCTGCGACGTGTGCGCGCAGCCCCACGGCAAGCGGCTTCAGCCCGCGGCCGGAATGCGACTGCTGAGCACGCCGCTCTCTTCGAGGCCTCTCAGCTCGTGCTCGTCCACGCCCAGCAGTTTGGTCAGTACCGCGCGGTTGTCTTCGCCGCGAAAAGGCGCACGGCCATGGACCCCCGCGCTCGCGGATGAGAAACGGTACGGCGAGTTCAGTACCGCGCTGGTGCCGCCACTGCGGTCGTCGCACTGCACCGTCATCGCGCGCGCTCGGGTCTGCTCGGAAGCCAGCGCCTGCGAGAGCGTCAGAACCTTGGCCGCGGCAACCCCGGCCTTGTGCAATGCCGCGACCGCGTCGGCGGCACAGGCGAACGACTGCACCCACTCCCCTACGATGCCTTCGAGCTCGCGCAGCCGCGGGGCTCTCTTCTCGTATGTATCGAAACGCGGATCGGTGCGCAGCTCGGGCCTGCCCATCACGCGGGTGAGTTCACTCCAGTAGGCGCGAGGATCGGCCGGGATCACCACGTATTCGTCCTTGCAGCGGTGCACCCACGCGCACAGGAAGTCGGTGTCGCTGCCGCCCTCGTCGAACAGCGTGAAGTTGGCGGCCTCCTGGATGGCCAGCAGCGCGTCGTGCATCGCCATGTCGATGAACTGCCCGCAACCGGTGCGCTCGCGAAGCTGAAGTGCTGCCAGGATCGCGATCGCCGCCTGCAAGCCGGTGACGGTGTCACCGACCGCCAGCACCGAGTCCTCGGGCTCGTGTCCCCAGGCCTCGGCCTGACGATGAAGCAGCCCGGTGGCGGCGTGGACCACGCCGGCGAAGGCGCGCTGAGAGCGCAGTGGACTGCTGTGGCCGAAGCCGCTGATCGAGCAGTAGATGAGCCCCTGATTGGCCTCTCGAAGCGGCCCCTCGCCCAGCCCCAGGGCGTCCATGACCCCGGGCCGGAAGTTCTCCACCAGCACGTCGCACGCGCCGGCCAGCCGCGCCGCCAGTGCACGTCCTTCGGCACGTTTCAGGTCGAGCGAGACATTCAGCTTCCCGCAGTTCTGCTGCATGTAGTAGCCGCTCATGCCGCCACGACGGCGGCCGAGACGGCGCGAGATATCGCCTTCGGGAGTCTCGATCTTGATGACCTCGGCGCCGAGGTCACACAGAATCCGGGTGCAGAACGGCCCAGCCAGAACGTGACTGAAATCGGCGACGCGTATCCCCGCCAGCGGATACGGCGCTGCCTTCGTCGAGGTCGACAACGCTCCGGCGCCGATCAGTCGCGAACGAAGAGATCCGTTCCGGCGATCGCGCCACCTTCGCGCGCGCCCGCCAGCGGATTGAAGGAACGGTAGTGGCGCGGCCGGCTGCCATCGGGTTCGTAGGCCAGCACCTCATGCCCCCCCGCCGGCGACGGGATCAGCACCAGGATCTCCTGCTGGTCGTCGAGGTCGACGTCAGCCGCAGCCACTCGGGCCCCGTCCAGGTACGACTCGGGTCTGGCATAGATGCTGATGTCACGCGCGTCGCGCCCGTAGGTCACGCGATTGCCCTGCGAGTCGAACACCTTGACCAGAGCCTGACCCTGGCGCGGGATGGTCAGAATGCGCTTCTCTCCGCCGCCCCCGTTCAGGTCGATCACCGCAACGTCGACGCCCGAGTCGTCGACCGGATCATACGCTAGGAACGAACTGAGCATCTGGCCCTGGCGGTTGAAGACTTTAACCAGCGGCACTCCACCGTTGGTCCCGACCACGATCTCTTCTTCGCTGCCGCCGACTACGTCGCCCACCGCGACGTTGGCTCCGTCGGCGTCGATCGGGATGAATTCGTTCAGCATCTCGGTGGAGTCGAAGATCGGAAACTCGTTGGTCACGAAGAACGGCTGCTCTTCGTCGAGGCGTCTGAAGAAACGCATCTTGACGTTGCCGTCCCTGGAACTCGCCTGCGAACACACGAGATCTTCGAAAGGCTCGCCGTTTACCTCGCCTCCATCGCAGTCGACGCCACCGCTCGAGTCCGGGAAAACCTCGAAACGATCGACGCGGATGTTGCGCTTGCCGAGCCGGTAGACTTCGACGAGCGACTTGGGCGCACCGCGTCCGGTGGAAATCGCGGCCTGCACGGCTTTTGGCCTCGGGACGTTGCGATCGTTCAGTACCGTGACGTCGAGTTCGCCGAGGATCTCGCCGGTGAGCGCCGTCGTATCGACTTCGAGGCGGCGGCCGCGACGATTGAAGGTGCGCAGCCGGGCCTTGGTGGCGGTCTCCGGAACCGCCGTGACGATCCGCGTTTCGAGGCCGCGCCGTCCCGGCAGGCTGAAGAGCTTGGAGCCGTCGACGCCCGAAAGGATCTTCATCGAGCCGGCGCCGCGACGACCGAACGGCGCGTCGCCGAGAGTTCCGACCACGACGTCCGGTACCTCGTCGAGATTGAAGTCGACGTTGCCGGCCAGCGAGTAACCAAACTGTGCCAGGCGATAGTCGCCGTTGATCGCCCAGATCGGGCTCCCATCCTTGCCCGACAACGTTCTGACGCGGCCGACGTCAGGCACCGCTTTCTGCGCGATGAAAGTGTCGAATAGCGATGCCGAGGCCGCAAAGTCGGTGACCCCGTCAGCGTCGATGTCGCCAATCCTCGCCACGGCGTCGCCGAAGCGGGCCTTCTCCTGGATCTGCGTGTCGGCCTTGACCCACAGCCGGCGGCCATCGACCGCGAACAGCGTGACCAGTCCGGCGAGTCGCACATTGGTGTCGTCGGAGCCGTTGGAGCCGGTTATGAAATCCTTGACGCCGTCGTTGTCGACATCGCCGGCGAAGTCCACCGACTTGCCGATGCCGTCGCCCTTCGCGCCGACCACGCTGAACAGTTCGTTCGCCAGGTCCGTGGGCGACACCAGATCGACCTCGCCTGCGTTCAGGACGTTGGGAATGTTGATGTCGTCGCTGCCAGCCAGGAAGTCGTCGTTACCGTCTCCGGTGATGTCATCGGTGACCGCCAGGCAGCGACCGTAGTTCTGTCCCGCCTTGGGGCCGACCTTGTATCCGAGCATGTCGCCGTTCTTGCCCGAGACCAGCCAGACCCGACCCGGCTGGCTGCGTCCGTCGGGTTTGCTATCGCTCGAGGCACTGACGACGAAGTCCTCTTTGAGATCGCCGTTGACGTCGTTGAGCGGGGCGATCTTCTCGCCGAAACCCGAGTGCGCGTTGGTGCCGAACACGCGCATGCGGCGCTTGTGGCGCTGGTAGACGTCCACACGTCCGGCTTGATCCTTGGTGCGGGCCAGCGGGTCCTCCTGGTCGAAGGCGGTCACGTCGTAGCCGGGTGAACCTACGGCCAGTTCGTCACGGCCGTCACCGTTGATGTCGTGGAGGAAGGACACCGCCGCCCCGAGCCACTGCCCGTCCTGGCGTCCCTTCTTGGTGAAAAGCTTGCGGCCGTTGGTACCGGATACGACGATCACCCTCCCGGCGTGCGGGTTGATGTGGGCGTACGTGCACGGGGCGCCGATCGCGATGTCGTTGACCCCGTCGCCGTTGAAGTCGCCGTTGGTGGCAACCGCAAACCCGAACTGATCGCCACCCTTGTTACACGACACGTGGAAGGGGTCGGCCAGAGCCACCGCCGGCAGGCCGATCGCGACGATCGCTGCGGCGCAGAAACCGGTGCGCAGGGCGCGCAAAGAGGAGTTGACAGTTCTCATACGCAGGGCTTCCCGTTCGGAGTCTGACGCCGGCGTCCGGCAGCAACAAACCTATCGTGTTTTCAGGCCTTTACCATACGGACCGGGCCATTACGAACAATTCACCGGGGATCGTACAGCGCGATTCGCAGGCGGCTACGTGGGTGCCGCCCGTTATTGCCTGCAACGCGTTTCGCCGTGGTACCGCGCCGGCCCCGTGGCCGAGCCGCTCGGAGCCCGATAGCCCCCGACAAAACGTTCCAATGTACGTGCATCGTAACAGAAACCATCGGCGTTGCCACGGCCTATGGTGGACCCTTCTGTGCTAGTTCTCGGTAGTGGCCGCTGCTCCGGTTGGAGTCCGATGGAGCGGCGACAAGTGGAGCGGGTGACCGGGATCGAACCGGCGACCTTCTGCATGGCAAGCAGACGCTCTAGCCAGCTGAGCTACACCCGCATTGAATGGCCGACGCCCAGGCCTTTTAGCGCAACAGATTGCCCATGCAAGCGGGCGTGCGATGGCGGGCTTGCGCCGCTGCCGGCAGCGGCGCAAGCGCCGGCTCCAATGGCAACTTCGAGTAGCAGCGCTCACACGGGGCGCGCGCGCAAGCTCTCGAAAAGCTGGAGATGATAGCTCACCGCCGACCACATTCCGACCACCGCGCCCATCACCAGCAACGGTATCCCGACATCGTGAAAGCTCACCCCAAGGTAGGTGTAGTGGACGATCAGGAAATGAATGCCGACCGTCTGCAGCAGCATCTTGGCCTTGCCGGTAGCCTCGGCGCCAAGCACGATGCCCTCGGCGGCGGCGATGCTGCGAAGCCCCGTCACCGCGAATTCCCGCCCGACGATCACCACCAGCAGCCAGCCCGGGATGCCGGGCTCACGGTCCATGACCCCGAGCATGATCAGGGCGGAGACCACCAGCAGCTTGTCGGCCAGCGGGTCGAGCAGCTTACCGAGCGGGGTCACCAAGCCGTAGCGGCGCGCGATCCATCCGTCGAAGAAGTCCGTCAGCGACGCGACCAGGTAGACCCCCATCGCGGTCCAGGCGGCCGACGGCCCCGGGTCTTCCAGCAGCCACACCAGCAGCGGGATCGCCACGATGCGCAGCAGGGTGAGCAGGTTAGGGATCTGGCGGAAGGGCGTCCGGCGCATGACTGTTCAGCAGGCCTCGCCCGCGAGGGCCAAGGGCCCATTGACCCAAAGGACTCGCCGAAGCGAACGGAGGCTAGCCGTTTCGCCGCTGCCTGGCCAGGAACGCGACCCGGCCTCACTGTGCGCATGCTGTATTCGCCCCCGTTGCCGGCCGCAGCTACAGTCCCCTGGTTCTTGCCATGCCTCGGTTCGACTATCTGATCATCGGTAGCGGCGTTGCCGGCATGTCGTTCGCCGTCAAGGCGGCGGCCAGGGGCCGCGTGGCACTGTTGACGAAACGCTCGCTGGAGGACTCCAACACCAACAACGCCCAGGGCGGCGTCGCAGTGGTGTGGGGCAGCGACGACTCGTTCGAGCAGCACGCCCGCGACACGCTCGAGGCCGGAGCCGGACTGTGCAACGAAAAGGTCGTCGACCTGGTCGTCGAGGAAGGTCCACCCCGAATCCGCGAGCTTCTCGACATGGGCGCCAGGTTCTCGCATGAGGCAGCGGGCGGCGGGTTGGAGCTGGGCCTGGAGGGCGGTCATTCGCGGCGGCGCGTCCTGCACGCTGCCGACCACACCGGGCAGGAAATCGTTCGCACGCTGGTCGAGCAACTGCGCCGGCACCCCAACATCGAGGTGTTCGAAGACTGCTACGCGATCGACCTGCTGATCGACGAGAAGTTCGGGATCGCCAAGGGCCGTCCCCAGTGCTGGGGGGCCTACGTTCTGCGAGGCGACACCGGGCAGGTCGAGGCTTTCACCGCGCGCGCCACGTTGCTGGCCACCGGCGGAACCGGAAAGGTCTACCTCTACACCTCCAACCCCGATGTCGCCTCGGGCGATGGCATCGCGATGGCTTCGCGCGCTGGATGCCGCGTGGCGGATCTCGAGTTCATGCAGTTCCACCCGACCTGCCTGTACCACCCGGCGGCCAAGTCGTTCCTGATCACCGAAGCGATGCGCGGCGAGGGCGCGGTGCTGCGCACGCCGGACGGCCGTGCGTTCATGGGCAAGTACCACGAGCGCGCCGAGCTGGCGCCACGCGACATCGTTGCCCGCGCGATCGACGCGGAAATGAAGACCTGCGGGTTCGACAATGTGCTGCTCGACATCACTGCGCGCGGCGGCGACTTCATCCGCAGCCGCTTTCCCGCGATCCACGAGCGCTGCCTCGGCTATGGGATCGACATCACGCGCCAGCCGATCCCGGTGGTGCCGGCCGCGCACTATATGTGCGGCGGCGTGATGGCCGGGCTGGACGCCGAAACCTCGATCGACCGCCTCTACGCCGCCGGTGAAGTGGCGATGACCGGACTTCACGGTGCCAACCGCCTGGCTTCCAACTCGCTGCTGGAAGGACTGGTGTTCGCGCATCGTGCTGCCGAGCACGCGCATCTTCGCATCAGCGGCGACACCGACGAGCCACCCGCGATTCCGCCGTGGACATCGGGCCGTGCGGTCAACATCGACGAGTCGGTGGTTATCACTCACAACTGGGACGAGATCCGCAGGCTGATGTGGAACTACGTCGGCATCGTACGCAGTGATCGGCGGCTGGCCCGCGCGGCGTTGCGCATCGCGATGCTGCGCGAAGAGATCCAGCAGTACTACTGGGATTTCCTCGTCACTCGCGACCTTCTCGAACTGCGCAACCTCGCGCTCGTGGCCGACCTGATCATCCGCTCGGCGCGCACGCGCCGGGAGAGCCGCGGGCTGCACTACAACGTCGACTGCCCCGAGCGCGACGACACCTACTGGAACCGCCACACCGTGATCTGACCGGCGCCGCGCACCGGTCCTCCGTGCGCAAGCGTCAGCTTCGCGACGGGCCCTTGCCAGATCCCGGCTGCATTTCCAGTGCGTGGAACAGGCGCATCTGCCGTGCTTCCTGGTCGTGGTTGACGGTGACCGGGTAATTGCGCGTAAAACACGCGTCACAGAAACCCGGCGCCGGTGAACCCAGAAACGCGTAGAGCCCTTCTCGCGAAAGGTAGGCCAGCGAGTCGGCTAGCAGGTACTTGCGAATGCCCTCGACGTCGAGATTGTTGGCGATCAGTTCTTCGTGCGTCGGCGTGTCGACGCCGAAGTAGCACGGGCTGATGGTCGGCGGCGCACTGATGCGCATGTGCACCTCGGTAGCCCCGGCCGCGCGGATCATGCGGACAATCTTGCGGCTGGTGGTCCCGCGCACTATCGAATCGTCGATGACGACCACGCGCTTGCCGGCCAGGATGTCGCGCTGAGCATTGAGCTTGACCTTGACGCCGAAGTTGCGGATCGACTCCTGCGGTTCGATGAAGGTCCTTCCGACGTAGTGGTTGCGGATCAGCCCCATGTCGAAGGGAAGTCCCGATTCTTCGGCGTAACCCAGCGCCGCGGGAAGGCCAGAGTCCGGTACCGGAATCACGAGGTCCGCCTCCACCGCCGATTCGCGCGCGAGCTGACGACCGAGTTCCTTGCGCACTTCGTAGACGTTGCGTCCGAAGACGCGGCTGTCGGGCCGCGCGAAGTAAACATACTCGAAGATGCAGGCGTTCTGCGGAACCTGACCGAAGGGACGTAGCGAGCGCATCTCGCCGTCGCGGAACTGGACGACCTCGCCCGGCTCTATCTCGCGCACGTACTCGGCCTCGACCAGATCCAGCGCGCAGGTCTCCGAAGCGACCACCCAGCCACCGCCCGGGAACTTACCCAGCACCAGCGGGCGAAACCCGTGCGGATCGCGCGCCGCGATCATCTGGTCTTCGGAGAGAAACAGCAGACAGTACGCGCCCTGCACTTGGCCGAGCGCGTCGATGACGCGCTCGAGCAGGTCAGGCCGCCGCGAGCCGGCCACCAGATGAACCAGCACCTCGGTATCGACGTTGGACTGGAAGATCGAGCCGTTCTGCTCCAGACGCTTGCGCACCTCGTCGGCGTTGACGAAGTTTCCGTTGTGGCACACCGCAACGCTTCCCAGCGCGAATTCGGCGACCAACGGCTGGGTGTTGCGCAGCAGCGTCTCGCCGGCGGTGGAATAGCGGTTGTGACCGATCGCGGAAGTACCGGCCAGCCGGCGCACGATGCTCTCGTTGAAGACATCGGCGACGAGTCCCAGCCCTTTGTGGCTGATCAGCGCCTGCCCGTTGCTCGAGACGATCCCCGCCCCTTCCTGTCCGCGGTGTTGTAGCGCGTAAAGCGCGAGGTACGCGAGGTTGGCCGCCTCGGGCTGGCCGCAGACCCCTACGACGGCGCACTCTTCGTGGAAGCGGTCCAGTTGCAGCGTGCTCTGCGACTGGGTGGTGCGATCCACCTTCGCGGCTGCTTGCCGGACTCGGTCCGCAGATCTTTCCACAATCCCTCAGCGCGACCGCAGCGCGGGCACGTAACGGCCCTCGGCAATGGCCGGCAGCGTCGCCTGCCAGCCGGTCTGCAGATTCTCGGTGGCGACGTCGAGCAGAACGCCGGCGGGCGACGGCGCCGCGGCGGAGATAACGAGGCGCGCCCCGCCGCTCTGCCCGAGTCTGATGCACGGCACCCCGGCTGCCGCGGCTCGCTGTTCCACTCTACTCGTATCCGCCGCGGCGACCGCGACCACGATTCGCGCTCCGCTCTCTCCGAACAGCGCAGTGTCGCTGCGCCCCGCCACCGGCACGGCAACGCTCATCCCGACTCCGCCGGCGAAACACATCTCGGCGAGCGCCACCGCCAGACCGCCGTCGGCAACGTCGTGCGCGCAGCGGACCACACCATCGGCAATCAGACTGCGACACAACTCACCGGCGCGCTGCTCGGCGGCCATGTCCACCTTCGGCGGGTGATCCCCGGTTACCGCGAAGCGTTGCCACAGGTACTCGCTGCATTCGAGTTCGGGCTGTCCCTCGCCGAGTAGACACACCACCGCGTCCGCGCCAGGCAGCGCTACGCTGGCCGTGCGGCGCGCGTCTTCGACCAGACCGACCAGCGCCACCGCCGGCGTGGGCGGAATCGAGACGCCCTGGGTGTCGTTGTAGAAACTGACGTTGCCGGAGATGACGGCGATCTGCAGGGCCAGGCAGGCGTCGCGCATGCCGTCGATGGCCTGGGAGAACTGCCACATCACCTCGGGCTTCTCGGGACTGCCGAAGTTCAGGCAGTCGCTGATCGCCAGCGGCCTGGCGCCGGTAACCCAGACATTGCGCGCAGCTTCGAGCACCGCGTGCTGGGTACCCAGGTACGGGTCGAGCGCTACGTAGCGCGAGTTGCAGTCGACCGTCATCGCCAGCGCTCCGCCGGTCTCTCGCACGCGCACCACCGCCGCGTCGCCACCGGGGCGAACCACGGTGTTGGCGCCGACATAGCAGTCGTACTGCTGGTAGACCCAGCGCCGGCTGCACAGATTGGGCGAAGCGAGCAGCGCGGCCAGTTCGGCGCCGAGGTCACTCGGCTGCGCGAGTGCGCGCGCGTCGAGCGGCGCCGGGTGCGTGGTGGGCTCCTTGATCGGTCGCCGGTACTTGGGCGCGGCGTCGGTCAGCGCCGCAACCGGAATCGAAACCACGGTCTCGCCTCGATACGTGGCCACGAAGCGACCGCTGGCCGTGATCGTTCCGACCTCGACGCAATCGAGCCCCCAGCGCTTGAACACCTGCTCGACAGCCGCCTGACGCCCCTGCTTCACCACCAGAACCATGCGTTCCTGAGACTCCGACAGCAGCATCTCGTACGGGGTCAGCGAAGCGTCGCGCAGCGGGATGCGATCCAGATCGAGTTCGATGCCAACCTCGCCGCGGGATGCCATCTCGACCGACGAACTGGTCAGCCCTGCGGCGCCCATGTCCTGGATCGCCACCACGTCGTCGCCGGCCAGTACCTCCAGGCAGGCTTCGATCAGCAGGTTCTCGGTGAAAGGGTCACCCACCTGAACGGTAGGCTTCATCTGCTCGGACTCGTCCTTGAATTCGGACGAGGCCAGCAGGCTGGCGCCGTGGATGCCGTCGCGGCCGGTTTTGGAGCCGACGTACAGGACCGGGTTGCCCTCGCCTTTGGCGGCCGCGCGGAAGATGCGATCGGCGCGCACCACCCCGAGCGTGAACGCGTTGACCAGGATGTTGCCGTTGTAGCCGGCGTCAAAGCATACCTCGCCGC
The DNA here is from genome assembly GCA_016218925.1 of Deltaproteobacteria bacterium. GTDB lineage: Bacteria > Desulfobacterota > Binatia > UBA1149 > CAITLU01 > CAITLU01. The sequence continues at coordinate 20,503 of JACRCR010000054.1, forward strand.
CCACCGTGGCCACGCCCACCGAATTACCGTAGCCGCCCACGCCGGCCACCACGCCCTTTACCAGGAACGGGGTCTTCTCGTGGTCGGGAGTGCCAAAGCGCAGCGAGTTCAGGTTCGCCACCGGGCGCGCACCCATCGTGAAGATGTCGCGCAGGATGCCGCCCACGCCGGTCGTCGCGCCCTGGTACGGCTCGATGTACGAAGGATGATTGTGGCTCTCGATCTTGAATATCGCCGCCATGCCGCCGCCGATATCGACCGCGCCGGCGTTCTCGCCCGGCCCCTGCAACACCGCCGGTCCGCTCTGGGGCAGCCGCGACAGGTGCACGCGCGAGCTCTTGTAGCTGCAGTGCTCTGACCACATCACCGAGAAGACGCCGAGTTCTTCGAATGTGGGCGTGCGTCCGAGATGGTCGAGGATTACCTGATACTCTTCGCTGGTCAGCCCGTGTTCATGGGCGAGCGACAGATCGACGCTGCGCAACTTCGGCGCCGCGCTCATGCCGGCCTCCCCGACGCAGCGGCGGCCGCGACGCTGCGACCGCGGGCGACCCCGGAAAGCCACGCGCGCGCCGACTCGAATACGAGACGTCCGTCGGTGCAACCGAGAAGCTCATCCACCGCGTGCTCGGGATGCGGCATCAGTCCCACCACGTTGCCGGCGTCGTTGGCCACTCCGGCGATGTCGCGCAAAGAACCGTTGGGCGCTCCGTCGGCGTAGCGGAACACCACCCTGCCCTCGTTTTCGAGGCGAAGCAGCTCGGCCTGGCTGGCGACGAAGCAGCCTTCTCCGTTCTTGATCGGAATCGTCAGCATCTGCCCCGGGCGACACGCGGCAGAGAATGCGGTCGCAGCGGTTTCCACGCGCAGCCTCGTCCGCTCGCACTGGAAGCGCAGCGAACGGTTGCGCACCAGCGCGCCCGGCAGCAGGCCGGCCTCGCACAGGATCTGGAAACCGTTGCAGATGCCGAGCACCGGGCCGCCGGCGCGCGCGTGTCCGGCAACGGCACGCATCACCGGCGAGAAGCGCGCCATCGCGCCGCAACGCAGGTAGTCGCCGTACGAGAATCCTCCCGGCAGCACCACCGCGTCGACGCCCCTGATGTCGGCGTCGCCGTGCCACAGCATCGCCACGTCGTCGCCGAGGATCGTCCCCAGCGCGTAAGCGGTGTCACGGTCGTCGTTGGAGCCGGGGAATACGACCACGCCCCACTTCACGATCGGGCTTCCTCCACGTCGAAGCGGTAGTCCTCGATGATCTCGTTGGCGAGCAGGCGCTTGCACATCTCTTCGACACGCGCGCGGGCCGCCTCGCGGTCGGCGCCGCTCAGTTTGAGTTCGATCAGCTTGCCGAGCCGCGCATCCGTCACCTCGTCGTAGCCGAGCGAATGCAGAGAATTGACCACTGCCTTGCCCTGGGGGTCGAGGATGGCCGGTTTGGGAGTTACGAACACGTGGGCCAGGAAGTTCACCGTTCCTCCTCGATGACGCGGTCGATGATCGCACTCACATGGGTGAGCGAATGCCGCACGTCGAAGGCATCCTCCATCTCGGCGCGCGTCAGATGCTGCTTGATATCCGGGTCCGAGGCGACATGATCGCGGAAGTCGCCCTCGGCCAGTGCACAGCGCTGGATCCATCCGTAGGCGGTCTCGCGCGCCAATCCCTTGTCGACCAGCGCGAGCAGCAGCCGCTCCGAAGCCAGCCGCCCGCCGGTCAGGTCCAGGTTGGCCGCCATCGCCGCGGGCCGCACGTCGAGCCCCGCCACGATGCGGGTGAGCCGCGCGAGCATGAAGTCCAGCGCGATGGTCGAATCGGGCGCGATCACGCGCTCGGCCGAGGAATGGCTGATGTCGCGCTCGTGCCACAGCGCGATGTCCTCGAGCGCCACCATCGCGTTGGCGCGCACCACGCGCGCCAGACCGCACAGGTTCTCGCTCAGGATCGGGTTGCGCTTGTGCGGCATCGCCGAGGAGCCCTTCTGGCCTTTGCCGAACGGCTCGAGGGCCTCCAGCAACTCGGTCCGCTGCAGGTGGCGGATCTCGGTGGCGAAGCGCTCGACCGCGCCGGCGATCACCGCCAGGGTAGTGAAGAAGGCCGCGTGACGGTCGCGCGGGACCACCTGGGTCGCCACCGGCTCGGGGGTGAGCCCGAGCCCCGCCAGCACTTCGGCTTCGATGTCGGGTCCGTTGACGCCGTAGGTGCCTACCGCTCCTGACAACTTGCCGAACGCAATCTCGGCCTCGGCGCGCGCCAGCCGCTCACGGTCGCGCTGCAACTCCGAGTACCAGCCTGCCAGCTTCAGCCCGAACGTGATCGGTTGGGCGTGGATGCCGTGACTGCGCCCCGCCATCAAGGTGTCGCGATGGGCGCGGGCCTGGGCCTCGACCGCCGCCATCAAATCTTCGAGCGAAGCGGCCAGCAGCCGCGACGCCTCGACCAGTTGCAGCGCGAAAGCCGTATCAACGACGTCGGACGAGGTCATGCCGAAGTGGAGGAAGCGCCCGGCGTCCCCGACGGTTTCGGCCACCGCGGTGACGAAAGCGATCACGTCATGGTGGACGACGTCTTCGATCTCGGTGACCCGTTCGGCACGCACGTGGGCTTTGGCGCGGATCTCGGCGACCGCCTCGGCCGGAATGACCCCTCGTCGCGCGAGCGACTCGCACACCGCGATCTCGATCGCGAGCATCAACTCGTAGCGGTGCTGGTCGCTCCAGATGGCGCCCATCTGCGGGCGCGTGTACCGGGGGATCATCGCTCTCGTGCTCCTTCAGCCGCCGGTTGCCAAGGGCCCGTGAGTCTTTCGACGGGTCTCCAACGATCAGGAAGACGTGTGTCCGAAGCCGCCGCCGCCGCGGACGGTCGCGTCCAACTCGTCAACTTCCTCGAGCTCGCAACGCACGACCGGGCAGACGACCAACTGCGCAATGCGCTGGCCGGGCTCTATTCGGACGGACTCCGCCGCGAGATTGACCAGAAGAACCGCGACTTCGCCGCGGTAGTCCGGGTCGATCGTGCCCGGCGAGTTCGGAATGCTGATGCCCTGTCGGAGCGCGAGCCCGCTACGGGGGCGGACTTGGCCCTCGTACCCACGGGGTATGGCAATCGCAAATCCGCAAGGCACAAGCGTGCGCTGTCCCGGAACCAGCGTGATGGCGCTATCGATGGCGGCGGCCAGGTCCATTCCCACCGCGCCATCGGTCATGTAGCGAGGAAGCTCGGCGGCGCAGTCGCGCAGCCGGCGGATGCGAACGCGGACGACTTCGCCGACGTCGCTCATTGGCTCAGGTCGCCGGCAGGGCCAGCAGTCCGGCCTCGACGTCGCCGAGCAGCACCGCAGCGGTACGCTCGAAACTGAACAACTCGCGCGCCAGCGTCACTATCTCGTCGTTGGTGACGGCCTCGATCGAACCGATGATCTCGGCCAGCGACAGCGGACGCTCGAAGTACAGTTCGTTGCGGCCGATACGCGACATGCGGCTGTCGGTGGTCTCGAGCGACAGCGGGATGCTGCCCACCAACTGCGTACGGACCCTGTCGAGTTCGCCGGCTCCCAGACCGCTGTGCGCGATCGAGCGTAATTCCTCGAAGACGATGTCCGAGACCTCCGTCACCGCGTCGCGAGCGCAGGCCGCGTAGACACCGGTGTAACCGATGTCGTGGAAAGGATCCTGGAACGCGTAGATCGAGTAGGCCTTGCCGCGTTCCTCGCGGATGCGCTGGAAGAGCCGCGAACTCATGCCGCCGCCCAGAGCGGCGATCAGGACCTCGGCGGTCTCGCGGCGCGGATCGATGAGCGACAGGCCCGGCAGGCCGATCATGAGGTGGGCCTGCTCGATCTCGCGCTTTACGACGTAGAGCCCGGGACGGAAGTCGGGGCGATCCAGCGACCGCTCGATGCCGGTGCGCGGCTCCAGCGAGCCGAAGATGCGCCGGCAGCGCGCGACCACTTCGTCGTGGTCGAGACGCCCGGCAGCGGCAATGACGATGCGATCGGGGCGCCGAAAGTCGCGCAGGAATCCGAGGATGTCGTCGCGGCTGATGCGCTCCACGCTCGAGATCGTTCCGGCCACCGGCGTGCCCAGCGGATGCCCCGGCCAGTACGAACTGAGCAGGTGGTCGTGGATGAACTCCTCGGGGTCGTCTTCGACGTCGAGAATCTCCTGGATGACGACCTCGCGCTCGAGCTCGATGTCCTCGCTGCGCGGCTCGGCGTGCAGCACGATGTCGGCGAGAATGTCGAGAGCTTCGCCCGCGTGCTCGTGGAGCACGCGGGCGTGATAGCAGGTGTACTCTTTGTCGGTAAACGCGTCGATGCTGCCGCCGCGCCTCTCTATCTGTTCGGCGATGCCGCGCGCGCTACGCGTCGGCGTGCCCTTGAACAGCAGGTGCTCGACGAAATGGGCGATCCCGCAGATGCGCTCCTCTTCGTAGCGCGATCCGATGTCGACCCAGATCCCGAGCGCCACCGACGGCACATCGCGCACCACCTCGGTGACTACGCGAACGCCGTTCTCGAGACGCGTGGTCCGGACGAACTCGGTCAAGCGTTGCTTCCGCTGTCGGCGAGTTCGCGGCGGGCCTCTTTGAGGCTCAACCGAATCTTGCCCTGGCGGTCGACCTCCAGGACCTTGACCGGAATCTTCTCGCCTTCCTTCAGCACGTCGCGAACGCTGTCGACGCGACGCTCCTCGAGTTGCGAGATGTGCAGCAGGCCGTCGGTGCCGGGCAGGATCTCGACGAAGGCGCCGAAGTCGGTGATGCGCCGCACGGTACCCTGGTAGATGCGTCCCACTTCGGGGCTGGCGGTGATTCCCTGGATGATGTCGAGAGCGCGGCGCATCGCATCGCCGTCGGCCGAGGCGACCAGTACGGTGCCGTCGTCCGACACGTCGATCTTGCAGCCGGTCTCCTCGACGATGCCGCGGATCACCTTGCCTCCGGGCCCGATCAGATCGCGGATCTTGTCGGGGTGGATGCGCACGGTTTCGATGCGCGGGGCGTGCTTGCTCATCTCGCCGCGAGGCTCGGCCAAAGCCTTGTTCATCTCGCCGAGTACGTGCAGGCGGGCGGTGCGTGCACGGTAGAGCGCGTCGCGCATCACGTCACGCGGCAGACCATCGATCTTGATGTCCATCTGCACGGCAGTGATGCCCGCGGAGGTCCCGGCAACCTTGAAGTCCATGTCGCCGAGGTGGTCTTCGTCGCCGAGGATGTCGGTCAGTACCGAGAACTTGCCATCCTCGCAGATCAGCCCCATTGCCACTCCGGCCACCGCAGCCTTGATCGGCACGCCGGCGTCCATCAGCGACAGCGAACCGCCGCACACCGTGGCCATCGACGAAGAACCGTTGGACTCGGTGACCTCCGAAACCACGCGCAGCGTGTACGGGAACTCTTCCTTGGTCGGCAGCACCGGCTGCAACGCGCGTTCGGCAAGGGCTCCGTGGCCGATTTCGCGACGGCCGGCCGAGCGCAGCATCTTGGCTTCGCCGACGCTGTAGGGCGGGAAGTTGTAGTGCAGCATGAAACGCTTGCGCTTGTCGCCGAGCAGCGTGTCGATGCGCTGTTCGTCGGCCGAGGTGCCGAGCGTTGCGACCACGATCGCCTGGGTCTCGCCGCGGGTGAACAGCGCGCTGCCATGAGTACGCGGCAGCAGGCCGGTCTCGACCGAGATCGGCCGGACCACGTCGAGAGTGCGACCGTCCACGCGATGGCCCTTCTCGACGATGTCGCCGCGCACGATGTCTTCCTTGACGCGCGAGTAGGCAGCCGAAACTTCCGAGCCGCGGGTGGCGAGTTCTTCGGGCACCGAGGCCTTGAACTCTTTCTTGAAGGCGTCGAGCGCGCCGTAGCGCGCCATCTTGTCGGTCTGCGAATAGGCCCGGCGCAGTCCCGGCGTGGCCAGTTCGCGCACCTTCGCCAGCACGTCCGCGCCGATGGTCGGCGAGGTGAAGGCACGCTTGGGCCTTCCGGCCAGGCGCCTCAGTTCGTCCTGCAACTGACAGATCGGGACGATCTGTTCGTGACCGAACCACAGGGCCTCGAGGATTTCGTCTTCGGGAACCTGCTGGGCGCCGCCTTCGACCATCACGATGGTGTCGTGCTTGGCCGCCAGCAGCAGGTTGATGTCGCTGGTCTCGAGTTCGTCGACGGTGGGATTGGCCACCAGCTTTCCGTCGATACGGCCGACGCGCACCGCACCTATCGGGCCGCCGAACGGAATGTCGGAGATGTGCAGGGCCGCCGAAGCGCCGATCAGGCTGATCACGTCAGGGGAGCCGGCCCGGTCGGCCGACAGCACCGTGGCGATCACCTGCGTCTCGAACAGGTAGCCCTCGGGGAACAACGGCCGGATCGGGCGGTCGATGCAGCGACAGACCAGGACCTCTTCGGTCCCCGGGCGTCCCTCACGCTTGAAAAAACCGCCGGGAATCTTGCCGGCGGCGAAAGTCTTTTCCTGGTACTCGACGGTCAGGGGAAAGAAATCCTGGCCCTCTCGTGCGGAATCTGCGGATACGGCCGTCACCAGCACAGAGGTGTCGTTGTAGGACACCATCACGGCACCGTGGGCCTGTTTGGCTACTTTGCCCGTCTCCAGGACGAGGCGACGCCCACCTATTTCGAGGGCTACTTCATGACGCATTGTTGAAATCTTCTCCTGACCGATTTTGGCTCATGGTCGGGAGAAGAGGCGATGGAATGGCGAACGCGCGGTGTTTACTTGCGGATACCGAGTCGATCGAGCATCGACAGGTACTGGCTGTAGTCCGTCCTCTTGAGGTAATCCAAGAGGCGCCGGCGCTGACTGACCATCTTCAGCAATCCGCGGCGCGAGTGGTGGTCCTTGACGTGGACCTTGAAGTGCTCGGTGAGATGCGCGATGCGCTTGCTCAGCAGAGCGATCTGAACTTCCGATGAACCCGAGTCACTCGCGTGCCTCTGAAAGCCCGAGAGGATGTTCTGCTTCGCTTCTTTTTCTTCGAGACTAGTCACGGACGTTTCGCTTAGTTCCTTGTCCTCTTCTTCCGTTGCGAGACGGGCAGAGGTAACACGGACAAACTTGCAGGGCAAGGCGCGCAAGCGCCAGAATCCGAAAGCCGCGCAAGCGCCAGAATCCGAAAGCCGCGTCAGGCCCCGGCTACCCCGAATACTCGTTCCAATTGCCAACTGCGGTCCTTGGCCACCGCCACCGCCACCAGTTCCTCGCCGACCGCCACGCATACGCGCTCGCCGGCAAGATCGGCGGTGCCCAGCCGCACCAGGGCTCGCTGCCTTCCCAGACGCAGGTCGGCAGCATCGTCGGCGCCCACGCTGACCTTTCGCAGGTGTCGCAGGGCATCTAGCATCGGGATTACGGCCTGCCGGGCCCGGTCAGCGCCGCCCGGCTCCTCCATGATTTCGGCCAGCGCCACCGCATCTTCGATCCGCAGCGTCCCGACTCTGGTGCGGCGCAGGCTCTCGAGCATCGCGCCGCAGCCCAGGCGCTGGCCGATGTCGCGGGCCAGCGCGCGGACGTAGAAGCCTTTGGAACAATCGATCGAGACGCGCAGCCGCTCGGCGCCCACGATCCCCAGTTCGAGGCGGTGGATGGTCACCGGACGCGCGTCGAGCTCGACCGTCTCGCCCCTGCGGGCCAGTTCGTACATCGGCCTGCCCCCGCGCTTGATCGCCGAATATGCTGGCGGGACCTGCCCGATCACGCCGGTGAGATCGGCCGACAAGGCGCTCACCGCGGTCGCGTCGAGCGGTCCGACCTGCGCGGTTTGCAGTACCTGCCCGGTGGCATCGTCGGTGTCGGTCGCGATGCCCAGGCGGATCACACCTTCGTAGGTCTTGTCGGCTTCGGTCAGGTAGGTCGCGAGCTTGGTGCCCTCGCCGAGGCACAGCGGCAGCAGCCCGGTGGCAAACGGGTCGAGGGTGCCGACATGCCCGGCCTTGACCCCTCCGAGTACGCGCCGGACGCGCGCGACCACCCCGGCCGAAGTCACCCCGGCCGGCTTGTCCACCAGCAGCAGTCCGCTGGGGTCGTCGGCGCGCTTAGCCCTCGGACTCATCGTCCGCTTCCTTCACGCTGCGCAGCAGATTTTCGATGCGCTCGGCCGTGGCCATCGTCTCGTCGTACTCGAACGAAAGCGTCGGGACGTAGCGCAGCGCCAGACGCTCGGCCAGCGCGCTGCGAAGATAACCCGCAGCCTTGGCGAGCGCCGCCTTGGTCTCGGCCACCGCTGCGGGCTCTCCCATACAGGTGTAGAACACCCGCAAGGTGCGCAGGTCGTCGCTCATCCGTGCGGCGGTGAACGTCACCAGCGCCAGACGCGGATCGTGGGCTCCGGCCTCGAGAATCTCGGCGAGCGCATGCACGACCTGGCGTCCTACCCTTTCCGCTCGTCTTCCTGCCATGCCTCGTCATCGCCGCGACAGGGCCGCGGTGCCTCAATAGTTGGTGAACTCGTAGCTCTCGCGCCCCGGCTCGGCCAGCCCGAGGCCGGCGACGAATTCCGAGACTTCACGCAGACAACGATCGACGTGGTCGCGATCGTTGCCGATCTGCGCGATCCCCAGTGTGATGCGTTGCCAGTTGTCGTGATCGTCGCACTCGGCCACCGAAACGTTGAACTTGTTGGCGACCCTCGCCTTGATGGCACGCAGCACCGACCGCTTGCCCTTCAAGGAGTGGTTCTCCGGCAGGTACAGAATCACCTGCAGGACGCCGACTACCACCACGTCGCGAGCGCTGCGCGCCGGCGGCTCACTGCCGCGCGCTGGCGCCCTCCGCTCGCGGCGCGCTGCCGAGGGTACGCTTGACGGCATCGAGGCGGAAGCACTCGATCACGTCGCCGATCTTGATGTCGTTGAAGCGTTCCAGTCCGATGCCGCACTCGTAACCCGCGCTCATTTCCCGCTTGTCGTCCTTGAAGTGCCTCAGGCTGCCGATCTTTCCCTTGTGGACGACGACGTTGTCCCGCAGCACGCGGCAGTCGTGGCCGCGGGTAACGGTCCCTTCCAGCACGTACGAACCGCCGATCGTCCCGCCCGGGATGGTGAAGGTGTTGCGAACCTCGGCGCGACCCTCGAGCACTTCCTTGTAGTCCGGCACCAGCAGCCCTTCGAGCCCCGCCTTCACCTCGTCGATCACCTCGTAGATGACCGAGTGCAGGCGGATGTCGACGCCCTCGCGCTCGGCCAGCGCGCGGGCCTTGGCCTCGGGCCGCACGTGGAAGCCGAAGATGACGGCGTTCGACGCCATCGCCAGTTGCACGTCCGACTCGTTGATCGCGCCGACGCCCCCGTGAATCACCTTCAGCGTGACCTCCTCGTTGGACAGCTTCTCGAGCGCGCTCTTGATGGCTTCGACCGAACCGTCCACGTCGGCCTTGATGACGATGCTGAGTTCGAGCGCAGCCGCCCCTGCGCCGCCGAGCTGGCGCTGCACGTCTTCGAGCGACATGCGCGGCGAGCCGGCCAACGATTGCTTGCGGGTTGCCTGGCGGCGCATCTCGGCGACCTGCGCGGCCTTGGAGGGATCCTCGACGACGACGAAACCGTCGCCGGCCGACGGCACACCGTCCAGCCCGATGATTTCCACAGGCGTCGAAGGTCCGGCCTTCTTGATCGGCGTCCCCGCGTAGTCGGTCATCGCGCGGACGCGGCCGACGATCTCGCCACAGACGAAGTGATCACCGTGCGACAACGTGCCCTTCTGCACCAGCACCGTGACCACCGGCCCGCGGCCCTTGTCGAGCCGCGCCTCGATGACGACGCCGACCGCCCGGGCATCCGCCGGAGCGGTGAGTTCGAGCACCTGCGCCTGCAACGAGATGGCTTCGAGCAGCTCGTCGATGCCGGTCTTCTTCAGGGCCGACACCGGCACGTACTGGGTGTCGCCACCCCACTCTTCAGGCTGGAGCCCGTACTCGGTGAGTTGCTGCTTGATCCGGTCCAGGTTCGCGTCGGGCTTGTCGATCTTGTTGACCGCGACGACCACCGGAACTCCGGCGGCTTTGGCGTGGTTCACGGCCTCGATGGTCTGCGGCATCACGCCGTCGTCGGCGGCGACAACCAGCACGACGATGTCGGTCGCTTCGGCCCCGCGCGCGCGCATCGCAGTAAACGCGGCGTGCCCAGGGGTGTCCAGGAAGCAGATCGGCCCGATGCTCGACTGCACCATGTACGCACCGATGTGCTGCGTGATGCCCCCCGATTCGGTGGCGATCACGTTGGTATGGCGGATCGCGTCGAGCAGCGAAGTCTTGCCGTGATCGACGTGACCCATGACGGTGACCACCGGGGGACGCGCCTCGCCCTCTTCTTCGGTCGCCTCGCCGCTTTCCTCCATGTCGAGCAATTCCTCGACGTTGACGGCGGTGTTCTCGACGGTGTAGCCGAACTCCTCGGCGACCAGCGTGGTGGTATCGAAATCGACCGCGTCGTTGGCGGTCTTCATGGCGCCCAGTCGCATCAGCGCGCCGAGCACCTCGCCGACCTTGACGCCCATCGAACGCGCGAGATCAGCCGGAGTGGTCACGTCGTTGACCTTGACGACGCGCTTGCTCGCCTTGGGCGTGGTCAGCTCGGTCTTGCGCACCCGCTGCCCCGGTGCGGCTCTCTTCTTGCGCGGACGCACCTGATAGGCGCGCTCGAGCGCGTCGAACATGTCTTCCTTGCGGACGACCTTGCGCTTCTTCTTCCTGCCGGCGGCTTCGGCTTCGCCTTCCTTGGCGGCGGGCTTGGCCGCGGTGCCGGCGGCCTCTTCGGGTTGGGGCTGAGGTTTGGCTACGGCCGGCTTGCGGGTGAGGTCGATGCGACCGAGCACGCGCGGACCCGGGCGGCGCGTCGCCTCTTCGGCCACTGCCGGCTGCTCGGCCGGCGCTTCGCTCCGACTCAGCAGCACATCGGTATAGTCGTCGGTGATGCGCTGGGCTTCGTCGGCTGAAAGCTTGTCCGAGAAGTCCTCCTCGGCAGCGGCGACTTCCACCGGGATTTCCTCGGCGCCAGTCGAAGCCGGCGCGACCGGCTCGACCTGCGCCGGCGCCGCTTCGACCGCGACGGGCTCGGGCTGCAATTCTGCCGGGGCAGGCGCCGCCGCGCCGGGCTCGCAGACCGGCGCGGTCTCGGGCTCGGGGGCCGGCGGCGCTGGAGCTTCGGCGACTGCGGGCTCAGTGCCCGTGTTGAGGATCGGAACCGAGGCGTAGGCGAAAGGGCTGGGGTCGAAGCGCGCAAGCAGTTCGGGAGCCACGTCGACCATCGTTGCCACACGACGCGCCCCGACTCCCAGGCTTCCCATGCCGTTTGAGCCGGGGGCTGCGGGTTCGTCGGCCTTGCGCCGGGCTCGACGGATGACGACGGTCGCAGGCTTGGCGGCCCCAGTCGCCGCTCGCGCGGATGCTTTGCTCGTTTCGGTCAGGTTCCTGGTCTCTGCCATGTCGTCTCGGTCTCCGGCGTCGTTGCCCTGCGAAATGAAACTCGTACGGTCCCCGCCATCGGGCCGGTCGCACGTCTCTACACTCTACCTACGCGGTCCCGTCCGCCGCGGGCGTCGCTGCCGAGCGGCGCGTGTCGCGGACATCGTCGCGCGTACCGTTCAGCACGATGCGCTCCAGCGCCGCGGCGGCACGCTGCCTCGCGTCGCGGCCCACCGTCGTTCGCAGCGATCGGCCCAATCCCTTGCTGCGAATCAGCCCGGACAGGCACCCCTGGCTCGCGTGCAGATAGGCACTGCGGCCCGCTGTCGGGGTGCGGGTGATCATCACCAGCTCGCCGGCGGCGTCGACCTGCAGGCGCAGCAGCGAAGCCTGTAGCTCGCGCTTGCCGCACCCGATGCAGGTTCGAACCACTGGCGACGGGTGTCTCATCCCTCGGCACCTACCTCGGCGGGCTCGACCTCCGCCGGCTTCAGTTCGACGGCCTCGCTCGCGGGCGTGCTCTCGACGCCAGAGCGCGCCGCAGCCGCGTCGCGGGCGCGGCCGAGCATCGTCTCGGCCGCCTCGCTGACCGCTCGGGCGATGCGCGCGACGATCTTCTCACGGCGCTCGATCTCGTCGGCGATGCGCGCCGAGGCGATCAGCGGCTCGGCCTCCTCGGGGGTGATTTCCAGGACGTCGGCGATCTCTTCCGCGGCGCTGCCCGCGAGTTCGCCGGCCGATTTGTAGCCCTCGGCCAGCAGCAGCTCGGCGCGTAGATCGCTGAGCCCCTCGACGCGACGAAGCGAGCGGCGCGACTCGCGCTGCCAGCGCTCGTACTCGCTCTCGCTGTGGACGTCGAGCTTCCAACCGGTCAGCTTGCCGCCCAGTCGCACGTTCTGCCCTTTGCGCCCGATCGCCAGCGAGAGCTGATCGTCGGGAACGATGACTTCCATCGAGTGATCGCCCTCGTCGATGACGATGCGCGAGACCTTGGCCGGTGACAGCGCGCGGCACACGAACTCGGTCTCGTCAGGTGTCCACGGGACGATGTCGATGCGCTCGCCGCGCAGTTCCTGAACGACGGCTTGCACGCGGCTTCCACGCATTCCGACACAGGCGCCTACCGGATCGACGTCGCTGTTGTGCGAGACCACCGCGATCTTGGCGCGCCCGCCGGGCTCGCGAACGACGTCCTTGATCTCGACGATGCCCTCGTAGACCTCCGGGACTTCCTGCTCGAAGAGTTTCTTGACCAGGTCGGGATTGGTTCGCGACAGTACGATCTGCGGGCCGCGCGCATTCTCGTCCACGCGCACGATCAGCGCCCGTATCCGGTCGCCCTGGCGATAGCGTTCGCGCGGGATCTGTTCGCGCTCGGGGAGGATGGCATCGACGTTGGGACGCAACTGGACGACCAGGTTGCGGCGCTCGAAGCGCATGACGATTCCCGACTGGATGGTTCCCTCGTGCTGCTTGAACTCGTTGAAGATCATCGCGCGCTCGTAGTCGCGTACCTTCTGCACGATGTTCTGCTTGGCCGCCTGGGCGGCGATGCGTCCGAACGGGGCGGTCTCGAGCTTGGACAGCAACTCGTCGCCGATCTGCGACTCGGGATCGTAGCGTTCGCGCGCCCCTTCCAGCGTCACTTCGGTGTCGGGATTCTCGACCTCCGCCACCACCGTGCGGATCTCGTAGATGTCGATCTCGGCGGTTTCCGGGTTGAACTTGGCTTCGATGTTGAGGTCGTTGCCGTAGGTCTTTCGAGCTGCGGACTTCATGGCTTCTTCGACCGCCTCGATGACGAGCTGGCGGTCGATGCCTTTTTCCTTGCTGACCTGGTCGATGACCCGAAGAAGTTCTGGTTGTTGCATGATTTGTTTCCTGCCTCAGCGCCGGCGTCGCGGCGCGGGCTTTGCCTCGAATTCGTACTCGAGATTGGCCTTGTCGATGTCGGCCATGGCGATTCGCGTCGAGGCGCCCGTTTCATCGGCGATGACGAGGTACTCCGCGTCTGCCTCGACCAGACGGCCGAGTAGCGTGCGTCGCCCCTGTCCTGTTTCGTTCGTTTTCACCCGGACCTTCTGCCCAACGACCCTCGCGAAATGCGCGGGCGTCTTCAGCACCCGGTTGAGACCCGGCGACGAGACCTCGAGCATGTAGTGGCCCTGGATTGCCTCGTGCGCATCGAGCGCATCGCCGAGCCGGCGGCTCACCGCCGTACAGTCGTCGATGCTTACCAGTCCCGACCCGTCGGCGGTGTCCAGGAAAAGGCGTACAAGCCGGCGCGAGCCGCTCGCCGTCAATTCGACGTCGAGTACTTCGAGGCCTCTTTCGGCGGCGATCGGCTCTGCGATCGCCCTGATCTTAGAGCCGTTCGTTCCCACTTGCCGCCCTCGGACAGGACCCGGGGCAGCGCCAGTGGCGCTCCAAACTAAAAGAGGCGGGCACCGGGCCCACCTCCTCAACTGCCCCGACAACGCGGCGAAGTACCATAGGGACACTGCGGTCGCAAGGCCGCCAGGCGGCGCCTCAGTGCGCGGTTGCCGGAGCCTCCGCGCCGGCCTCGACCATCGACCTGATCTCGGCCTGGTAGCGCGTCGCTATCACCTTGCGCCGCAGTTCGAGGCTGGCGGTCAACTCGCCCTCGTCGATGGAGAAATCGCGGGCGAGGATTCGAAAACCTCGGATCGACTCGTAGGGCGCCAAGGCGCCATTGACCTCCTCCACCTGTCGCTCGATGGCCGCGCGCACGATCGCCAGGCCGGCGAGTTCTGCGGGAGAGCCAGGGGTCAGGCCGTGCTCGCGGGCCAGCGCGGCGACCTCGTCGAGGTCCAGCGTGATCAGTGCGAGGCAGTGCTCGAGGCGATCTCCGATTACCACGGCGCGGCTGACAAAGCGCCGCGCTCTCAGCAGGTTCTCGATCTTGCGCGGCGCGACGTACCTGCCACCGGCGGTCTTGATCAGTTCCTTCTTGCGGTCCGTGATCGTCAGGTAGCCGTCGGCGTCGAGTTCGCCGATGTCCCCGGTGTGGAACCACCCTTCGGCGTCCCACGCCTCGGCGGTTTCTGCCGGCCGGTTGAAGTAGCCCATGGCGAGGTTGGGGCCCTTGGCGAGGATCTCGCCGTCGTCGGCGATCTTCAGCGTAACGCCCGGGAAAGCCTGGCCAACGGTGCCGATCCTGGTGGCCCCGGGGCGGTTGATGGTCAGGATCGGCGTGGTTTCGGTCAGTCCGTAGCCTTCGAGCAGCGGAAGACCGACGGCGTGGAAGAACCGGATGATCTGAGGATCGAGCGGAGCCGCTCCACTGACCAGCAGCCGCACCCGGCCGCCCAGGCGTTGGTGAATGCCGTCGAATACGAGCCGCTGCGCCACCGCGTCGAGGGCCTGCAGCCAGGTCGGAATCGCCGCGCCGCGGTTCGCGAGGTCGGCGCGCTGGCCGCCTACCGACAGCGCCCAGTCGAAGACCGCGCGAGAGGCCGCGCCCTGGCGGCCGAGCCGCTCGTGCAACGAGGCGTGGATCTTCTCGAAGATCGACGGAACCGCCGGCACCAGGTGCGGGCGGGTCTTGCGCATATCGTGCATCAGCGTGTCGGTCCGCTCCGCGTATGCAGTCACGGTCCCCATGAAGATGCCGAGGTACTCGAGCATCCGGCCGAAGGAATGGGCCAGCGGCAGAAACTCGAAGTCGACTTCGCCGCGCAGCGCGATCTCCAGCGAAGCGATCGCTTCCAGGGCCGACAGATGGTTGCCGTGGGTCTGCACGACGCCCTTGGGAAGCCCGGTGGTGCCGGCGGTGTAGACGATCGTCGCCAGATCCTCGCGCACCAGCGCGCCGGTGCGGCGGTGGATCTCGTCGCGAGCCGACCCGATGCTGTCGCGGCCGCGCCGCCGCACCTCCTGCATCGTCAGACATCCCGGCGCGTGGCCGTCAAAGACGATGACAACGTCCGCGACCGGGGTGAGCCGCCGGCCTTCGGCTTCCACCCCGTCGCGTACTGCCGCGGCGACCTTCTCGGCATGGCGCCGGTTCTCAACGAAAACCGTGCGCGCTCCTGAATCCGCCAGCAGGTAGGCGCACTCGGAGACCGGGCTGGAGGGGTGGATAGGAATCGTCGCACAACCGATCGCCAGTGCAGCCAGATCGGCCTCCATCCACTCTGGACGGGTCGCAGACAGGATCGCGACGCGCCGCCCCGGCTCGAGTCCCAGGGCGATCAATCCGGCGGCGATCTCCTCTACCGCCGCGAGGCTCTCGGTCCAGGTGGTGGTGCGGTAGACACCCTCACGTTTGGCCACATAGCGCGGGCCGGCGCCGCCCATCTGGGCGGCATCGAAGAACATGGCGGGCAGGCTCGGGTAGCGCGGGGGCACCAGGACAACCCCGGGAAGGCTAGGCTTCCTCGCGTTCGTGGATCGTGACCACCGAAATGATCTGGTAGCGCTTGCGCGCGTTGGGAAGCTGGATCGCCACCTCGTCGCCCTCCTTGCGCTTGAGCAGGGCCTGCCCGACCGGCGACGTCAGCGAGATCTTGCCGGCGGCCATGTCGACTTCCTCGGCGAACACCACCTGGTACTTGACGACATCGCCACTTTCGGAGTCTTCCATCTCGACGATGCTGCCGTAGCCGACCACGCCGCGCGGAATCGACGAGATCGTGTAGCGCGACAGGTCGTGAATCCGGGTTTCCAACGCTCCGACGCGAGCGCTGACCACGCTCTGCTTCTCCTTGGCGGCGTGGTACTCGGCGTTCTCCTTGAGGTCGCCGTGCGCGCGCGCCACCTCGATGATCCTGGGCAACTCGATGTTGAGTTCGCGGCGCAGTACCAGCAACTCGGCTTGCAGCCGCTCTATGATTGGCAGTTTTTTCATGTCTGGAACGTCCGGAGATTAGGGGCGCAGCAAGCGGGTGTCAAAACGACCGGTGTCGTTCATCCGGCCAGCACTTCGCGTGCGAGCGCACTGGCGGTCTTGCCGTCGTAGCGACCGGCGTAGCGCTCCCCGAGCGCCTTCATCACCGGACCGATACCGCCGGCCCCGGTCTCGGCGACGATCGCGCGGATGGCCTCGCGCAGTTCGGCCTCGCTCATCCCGGCCGGGAGCAGGCTCTCCAGGACCGCGAGCAACTGCTCGTGTTCGGTGATCTGGTCGGCTCGCTCGGCTTTGCGGGCGAAGTCGAGGGTCTCGCGGCACTGCTTCACTTCGCGCTGTATGAGCGCGGTTATCTCGCGCTCCGGCACCGGACCGCGCAGCTCGATCGCCTTGTTCTTGATCGCCGCGACCACGGCGCGTAGCGCACGCAGCTTCATCGCGTCCTTGCACCGCATCGCCGCAGTCAGTTGCTCACGCAGCTCGCTTTCAGTCACGACAATCCCTCCATCTCAGCGCCTGGCGGCGGCGGTGTGGACACGCAGGCTCTCTTCGAGACCCAGCACGAACTCTTCGAGTTTGTCCCACGAGGGTCCGCGCAGCACCCAGCGTTCGCGCCCGGCGCGTCCCCGTTGTTCGGTCCGAATGTATCCCATCTCGGTGTAGCGACTGAACGCATCGCGGAAGATCGCGTCGGAGGATCCCTCGGGTTTGGACACCTCTCCGAGCAGAAGGCTCGTTTTGTAGTGGCGACGAACGTCCTCCATCAGTGCCTTCTGGGTCATGCCTTCGGGGCCGAGCTGTCCGTGTATCGCCAGCGCGGTGATGTAGTAGGCCTCGCGGAAATTCTGCAGCACGTTGAGCGTCGCGGTCACCAGCGGGTGCGAATCGACCAGATCGTCGCCCGATAGTGCGCCGACCTCGCGATAGTAGCCGAGCAGTCTCTCGATGGAGGCGGCCAGTTCGCTGCGGATCGGCAGCGGGAACTCGTAGCGGAACAGGTCGAGCCACCACCAGATCCGCTCGGCCAGGTCCGATGCCGCAACTCCCTCGCGTAGGCACGACGTCAGCAGCGACGGGACCAGGAACGCGTGGATCAGGTTGTTCTTGTAGAAATCGAGCGCCAGCCGGCGGCCCTGCTTGACCACCAGCACTTCCTCGCGGCCGCGCTGCAAGACCTCGATCAGGCCGTTGGTTCCCAGGAACGAGATGCTCTCGCGGAAATTGCCGGCGTTGCGCGCCAGCGAGCCGGTCGGGACGATGCCTAGAAAACGCGTGAATTCCAGCAGCGCGTTGGCGCGCTCGCGGAAGTCGCGGTACCGGAACCCCCACTTCGGCGCGCCCAGCAGCACGGTGGCCGAAATCGAGGTCGCACCGGCCACCGCAGCCTTGTTGACGTCGCGCAGGATGCGGAAGCCGAGCCGCTGGATGAAGCGGCGCTTTTCTTCCTCGACCGCGGCATCTCCGGCCTTCTCGACGAAGCGTTGCTTGCGCTCGCCGAGCTCGTCTCCGAGCGAGATCGGATCGGCGAACGAGATGTAGATGGTGCCGTATTTCTGCTTGAGGAAGCGACGCGCGCGCATCAGTGCCGCGAAGCTCTCCGGTTCTTTTTCGGCCCCGCCGAGTTCGGCCTGGTAAGCGTCTTCTTCGACGATGCGGCCATAGTGGATCGACACCGGCACCAGATAGAGGTCGCGACGTACCCCCGAAGCATAGGCACCGACGATACCGGCGAGCATACCCAGCTTGGGGGTCATGATCTTGCCGGTGCGGCTGCGCCCGCCTTCGATGAAGAACTCCTGCGTGTATCCCTCCCGGATCATGTACTGCAGGTAGCGGCGGAACACGTACTTGTAGAGCTCGTCGTCGCCGAAAGTGCGGCGGATGAAATACGCGCCGCTGGCGCGGAAGATCGGCGACATCGGCCAGAACGACATGTTGATCCCGGCCGCGATGTGCGGCGGACTGACGAAGTGCAGGTAGAACAGGTACGACAGGATCATGTAGTCGAAATGACTGCGATGACACGGCACCAGCACGATCGGGTGGTTCTTGACCTTCTCGATGACCTTCTCGAAGCCGATCGGCTCGAGTCCCTGGAACATGCGATTCCAGATCTTCTTGAACAGCCACGCCACCACCGCGAAAACGGCGCCGTTGAACTCGGCCGCCATCTCGTCGAACATCCCCTCGGCCTGCTTGCGGAGCTTGGCCTCCTCCACCCCTTTTTCGACCGCGAGCTCGGCCAGGAACGCGCGCGTCTCGTCGTCTTCCAGGATCAGCGCCTTGACCCGCTTGCGCGGCAGGATCGCGGGCCCCATCACCACCCGCTCTTCGCGATGGAGGAAGATCTGGATCGCGCGCGTCAGGCGCCGTACCAGGCGGTCCTCCCCGTCGTTGCCGTAGCGCCGCAGGAAGTCGGCCACCCGCACTTCGGTTCCGACCGTCAGGAAGAGGTTGTTGCGGTAGAACCAGTAGGTCAGCAGCTTTCGCCACTCGCTCGGTGTCTCGTGCACGTTGTAGACGAGCGCGGAGACGCCGGCCTCGCGACGGCGGAAGGTGTGTCCGCGAAACGGAGCGAGCGGTACGATGAAGCGTTCGCGCTGGCTGTCGCGCGCGCCGGCCAGAATCTCGCGCAGGTAGTCCGCGCCGACGCGTCCGACCGGCGTCTCTTCCGCGGCGGCGAGTCCGCCGTGTCCGCGCGGGCCGCGCATGAAGATCAGCACAGGTTGCCCGGCCGCCACCGCGCGCGCACACAGATCGTGATCGGTGACGGGCGCGGGGCCGCGCCCGAGCTTCCTGGCGAGCGCGTCGCGCAGCGTTCGCAGCAGCTCGGGCAGCGGCGCCAGCGCCGCCGACGACACGCCGTTGGCGAACACCGGCAGCAGCAGGCCCTCGCGCCTGAGCACGTAGTTCACCATGAAGTAGTCGACGAACGAGCGGCTGCGCAGCACGTAGATGACGGTGCCGCGCTCGGAGAGTTCACGGATCTTCTCGACCAGCCTTTCGTTGACCACCGCGTTGGCGAACAGGCGCCGCCCGAAGAACTCGGCTACCGCCGACATCCGCGCGCGCATCGCCGAAGGGTGCGCCGCCGCCGCCGCTGCGCTCGGCCGCGTGGGAGACAACGGCGAAGAAGGCGGCGAGCCCGGCTGCGCGCTCACGATAGTTGCCTCCATCCGGGTTCGCCGAGCCGGCTGACGATGCGGCGCACGTCCTGACAACGCGCGCGCGGACACACCAGCAGCGCATCGCCGGCGTCGACGACGACGAGATCGCTCACGCCCAGCAGTGCGACCGGCTTGCCGTGGGTGGCTACCACGTTGCCGCGGCTGTCGACGGCCAGCAACGGGTCGCGCGAAGCGTTGCCGTCCGCGTCGACCGGCCACAGCGCCGCGGTGGCGTCCCAGCTCCCGATGTCGGACCAGGAAAAATTCGCAGGCAGCATCGCCACGTTGCGGCTGCGTTCGAGGACCCCGTAGTCGATCGATATCGACTCGAGGCGCGGATAGGCGCGATCCAGACGCTCGCGCGGAACCCGGCCGCGCGAGCCGGGCGTGCGAGAACCGGCCATGCTCTTCAGCGCCCGCGCCAGGGCCGGCAGATGTTCGCCGAATTCCTTCCACAACACGTCGGCCCGCCACACGAACATCCCGCTGTTCCAGAAGTAGCTGCCGCTGTCGACGTAGCGCTTGGCCACCGCCAGGGTCGGTTTCTCCACGAAACCGCCCACCCGCCTGGCCTCGCCGTGCCCACCCAGCAGTGCGCCGGCTCGGATGTAGCCGTAGCCGGTGGCGGGTTCGGTCGGTCGGATGCCGAAGGTGACCAACTGACCGGCTCGGTCGGCCACGTCGAAACCGGTCAGCAGGTCGCTCTGGAAGCGCTCGCGTGGACCGATCACGTGGTCGGCGGGCAGCACCGCGATCACTGCGTCGTCGCGCCGATGGAGAATCTCGAGGGTTGCCCAGCCGATGCACGGCGCGGTGTTGCGGCCGGTAGGTTCACCGAGAATCGAAGCCCGCGGCAGCGCGGGCAGCTCTCTGGCGATCTCGCCGACCAGGCTGCGGTTGGTGACGATCAGGATGTTCCTGGGCGCCACCATGCCGCGCAAGCGCGCGACCGTCTCGGCGAGCATCGAGCGTCGCCCGGCCAGTGCGAGCAACTGCTTGGGACGCTTGCGGCGACTCCAGGGCCAGAAGCGACTGCCGACCCCGCCGGCCATGATGACCGCGAAACGGCGTTCCTTCGCGACGGGTCCTGAGCGTGATCGGCGGTGCACGGCGCGCGAATCCTCATGTCCTAAGGGGCGAAAAGCAAGCCGGGCGTGTTGCCTGACCGGGCGGGCAACACTAACGTCCAGCCGTGCCGTCTGCGAAACCGTCTGATGCAGCGCCGCTCAGTTTCGTCGCTTCGAGCAGCGGTGTGCGCGTCGACCGCGCGCTTGCCGAACTCTCCGGGTGCGGGCGGCGCCGTGCACGGCTGTGGCTCGATCAGGGATTGGTTCGCGTCGAGGGCCACCGCGTGCGCGCCGGCGATCTGGTGCGAGCCGGCCAGCGCATCGACGTTGCCGGCGCGACTCCCGCGCCGGCAACCGCGCCCGTGACCGGCGCTGCGGCCACCGCGGCGGAGCCGATGCGTGTGTTGCTGGAAACCCCGACGCTGCTGGCCATCTTCAAGCCGGCGGGAGTGCACTCCCATCGCGGCCGCAGTGGTCCGACGGCCGCCGATTTCGTCGAGTCGGTCCTGGGCTCTCAGGCCGCGGTCGGCGAACGCGATCAGGAAGCGGGGATCGTCCACCGACTCGACTGCGACACTTCGGGCGTGTTGGTGGTCGCGAAGACCCGGCGCGGGTACTTCGCGCTACGCGAGGCTTTTGCGACCGGGCAGTCGCTCAAGTTCTACCTCGCGCTGGTGGACGGGCGGCTGCGCGAGCGATTCACGATCGACCGCCCGCTGGCGCGGCGCGCACGCGCGGTGGTAGCCGCCGGGACGCACGACCACGCGCTGGCGGCACAGACCTTCGTTGAGCCGCTCGACGGCGGAGCCGACTGGACCCTGGTGCTGGCTTCGATGCGAACCGGCGTGACCCACCAGATAAGGGCCCATCTGGCCCTGGCCGGCCACCCGCTGCTCGGCGATAGGCTCTACGGACATCGCGCCGCTCCGAGCGGAACGCGTGCCGGTCAGTTGCTGCACGCTGCGCGCCTGAGACTCTCGGGTTGGGTCGACGTTTCGGTGCCGGCGCCGGCCGACTTCACCGGTGCCTACGCGGCGCTGCGCGGCCGCGCGGAGCGATCCCGAGCGCTGCGCGACGCTGCGGCGACCGCGAGCGGCGACTGAGGGAAGGTTACTTCTTAGGCGCTTTCTTGGCGGGCTTGGCGGGCTTGGCGGGCTTGGCGGCGGCTTTAGGCGTCTTGACGGGCAGCGGCGCGGGGGACGCAGGCAACTCCGGCAAGGTTGCCGCTGCGGCGGGCTTCTTTACCGGCGGTTTGCGCACGGTCTTGGATCCGTCGCCACCTTTGCTGCACGCCGTGCACATGTTCTTGGCGTTGTCGGCGTCTTCGACCAGACCGTCATCGAGATTGTGGCACACGCGCTTGCACTGCGCGCAGATGAAATAGACGCCTTCGACGGTCTTGTTGATGCGTTCGCGGTTGAGGATGCGGCCGGCCAGCTTCTGGACGCGGATGCCGAGCAGTTCGACGTACTGCTGCTTGATCTTGGCGCGGCCCGCTTCGTCTTTGGGAAGGTCTTCGTCGAGGTCGCCGTCTGCCGCGTCGGTTTCGTCGAAGAGGCTGAACTCGCCCGAAGCCGGCGTGCCCTTCTTCTTCGCCCGTCCCATCGCCTGCCTCGCGCCCTCAGCGGGTGCGTTGCTTGTAGCCGCAGTTCTTGTCGCAGACCCAGAACAGCCCGCGCTCGCCGAAGCCGGCGAACAACACGACTTTGGCTTCGGCACCGCAGTCGGGGCAGCTCGACTTCTGCGACGGCGCGGCTTTTTGTGCGGTCTTGGCTTTCTTGGCTCCCATGGCTCTCTCGCAGCGGCGGGTCCGGCCCGCGCAATCTAGTCGTCCCGCGGACGGCCCCTGACAAGGTCCCGCCGCATCGTGAAACCGGCAAGCTACTGGCGCCGCGCTGAGCAGTCAAGGAAGCGCCCCTTCCTTGCAACCCTCGCGAGTATGGGTCAAGGCACCCGCCATGCCGCCGTCCGCATCCCGATCGCTGCTGCGCGACGGCGAAACCGTGATCCTCGTCGACCGTCGCGGGCGCCGCCACCTCAAACGCCTGCGTCGCGGACACCGGCTGACCATCCGAGCATCGGTGCTGGCCTGCGACCAGCTCATCGACCTCGCCGAAGGCTCGCGGGTGGGTGCCGGCGAGGACGAGCAGTTCCTCATCCTGCGCCCGTCCTACGCCGAACTCATCCCGCTGCTCGAGCGCCCAGCCGAGCCGATCTTCGCGAAAGACGTCGGGCTGATCCTCACGCGCGGCGACATCCGCCCCGGCCAAACCGTGCTCGAGATCGGAGTCGGCTGCGGCGCGCTGACTATCGCGCTCGCACGCGCGGTCGGCCCCGGCGGCCACCTGGTGAGCTACGAGATCCGCGAGGAATTCGCCGCCGAGGCACGTGCCAACGTGCTCGCGTACGAAGGCGACACGCCGCAATGGACGATCAAGGTGCGAGACGCGCGCGAAGGGTTCGACGAGGCCGACGTCGACCGCATCATCGTCGACGTTCCCGATGCCGTGTCGGTAGTCGGGCCGGTCGAGGACGCGCTGCGCGACGGCGGCATCGTCGTTGTCTTCACCCCCACCGTGTTACAGATGAAGGCCTTCCACGATAGCGTCGAAGCCTCGCACGCGCTGGCGCTGGCCGAGTCGTTCGAAGTGCTCGAGCGCAGCTGGCACATCGAGGGTCCCAGTGTGCGCCCCGATCACCGCATGGTCGCGCACACCGGCTTTCTCACTACCGCCCGCCGCCTGGCCCGCTGAAGCGGGCCTCGAGCCAAGCCGGCAGCTCTTCGACATCAGCCACCGCCGCGAGCGCGGGCGCAGCCGCCGAGCTATCGCGCGTCACCCACACGCTGGCGAGTCCGGCCGCCGTAGCGCCTTCGACGTCTTCGGCGAAGGTGTCGCCGACGTACAGGCAGCGAGACGGCGCCAGATCCAGTTCGCCGCAGGCACGGCGGAAGATCGACGCCGACGGTTTGCGGATACCCTGCTCGGCCGAGATCACGATCGATTCGAGATGAACGTCCAGGCCCGCCTGCGCCAGCACGCGCCTGGCGGTCGGGCCGTGGTCGAAGTTGGAGACCAGCGCGAGTCGATATGTCGCGCCCAGACGCTCCAGCAGCCGGCCGCGGCCGGATGGAACCACCACCGCGCCGGCCAGGCTCTCCATGTGCGCCTCCGCCATCTCGGCGGCGGCGCTGGCGGCCGCGGCGCCCTCGACGCCCAGGCGCTGCAGCGCCTGCTCGAAACGCACCGCAGTGGGGATCTCGATCCCCATGCGGCGCTTGTATTCGAGTAGCTCCGCTCCGACTTCACGCAGGCAGGCCATAAAACGCTCGGTCTCCAGGCCGGGAGCGTACTCGGCCAGGATTCGCGGCAGATCGGTCACGGTCATCACGACGCTGCGGCCATCTACCAACGCGCGCGGGAGCCGCTCGTCGTCGAAGAAGACGAGAGTGCCGAAAAGATCGAAGACTATCGCGTCAGGAGCGGCGTTCACGGCGACTCAGCAGCAGGCCGCTGCCGCACAACAGGAGCATCCCGCCGCCGAGCACTACGGCGTTCAGGCGTACCGACAACTGGTGCAACTGCGCGAAGCGCTGCGCTTGATCGCGGTCACCGCGCAGTCGCGCGACTTCTGGATGAACGACGACCGTCGAGTAGAGTTGCGCCGCGGTCATCAGTGCGAGCACCAGGGTCCCAAACCGCCACGCCTTTCCGGCGCCGCGCGCAAGGTGCAGCGCGACTGCCAGCGCGACGATGCCGAGCACGCAACCGACGCGGAAGTACCAGGGAAACAACAACGCCGCGATCGCTCCGGCTTCGTTCGCGGCCAGATGTGTGAACAGGACCGGCAGCACGACTGCCGAGAAGAATGCCGCGGTTCCGATCCACAGCGCCAGTGCAGTGACGAACACCGCGATCGCTGCCGCGCCGTCACTCGTGCCGGTACGGCCGGGCCCCGTAGCGTTCTCTTGCATGGGCCTACGTTAACGCCGTCGCGGGTCCCAGTCGACCGCGCCGCAGTGTCCACGCCGCGCGCAGACCGCGACAATGCGGTCTCGACACCGCGGGTCGACTACTCGAGGCAGGCGGCCAGTGCGGCCGCTGCATGTTGGGCGCCGGAACAGTCGACCGGCGCGGGCTCGGACTCTTCCAGCAACGCGCACAGGTCCGAGGACCATGCGCCGCTTCGCAGTGCATGAGCCGAAATCCGCCGCGAGCCGGAGCGTCGCTGCAACCAGGCTTCCAGTACCGCACTCTCCGGGAAGCCCGGACGCGCCACCCACAGCAGCCGCGTGGCAGTTGCAACGACGTCGCCGATCAGTCCATAGCCCGGCTTTCCCACCACCACGTCGGCGGCTTCGAGCAGGTCGAGAAAGTCCACCGCGCAGTCGCTCGTCACGTCGCTGCGCACGCGGTCGCCAGGCCAGCCGCGCGCAAGCAGATAGCGAACGCCGGGCAGCGGCGGCGGCAGCCTCAGCAACGACGACGAGTCGGGCCTCAGTGCGATCAGCACCAGACGCTCGCCTGCACCGGCGCCGAGCCGCGCTCGCGTATGAATGCGCCGGCCCGCCGGCCGTCGCGCCACCAGGCCGATCGATCGGCGGTTCGTGAACGCGTCCATCGGCGCCGACGGCGCCGTCTCGAGCAACAGCCCGGCGCGCGCGTACATCGACGCGCTGGCCTGCGCCGCAGCATCGAAGCCGAGTTCCCGGTAGATCCAGTCCCACGAGAAATTGGCCAATGCCACCGAAGGAATCCCTGCGGCAGCGGCGGCCTCGAAGGCCGCGGGCGGAACGTCGCCCAGCACCAGATCGAAGCCGCGGCGCAGGCGCCCGGTCTCCTCAGCGACGATGTCGGGCAGGCGCATGAGCCATCGTTCCAGCGCCGCGCCAGTAGCCGCCGCATCGACCGTGACGTCGTCGCTCTGCTCGACTCCGATGTCGCTGGCGGCGGCGACCCACTCGGTGACGCGCTTCAGACTGGCCGGCCAGAGCTCCGGAGGCTGCGGCGCCACCACGCTCAGAGCCACCGGCATGCGCGCTGCCAGGCGCTCGAGCACCGCAGCGGCTCGCACCAGGTGGCCGTAGCCGTGACGCGAGAGGTAGACAGCGATGCGCGCGGTAGCCAAGCGGCTGTGGGCCGGCGCCGGGCGTCAGTCTTGCGAGGCTGCGAAAGAGGCGCCGCAACCGCAACTGTGGGCTGCGTTCGGATTGACGAACTTCAGACCGGCGCCGTGCAGACCGTCGACGTAGTCGAGAACCGTCCCGCGCAGCATCGCGGCGCTCTCGGCGTCGACGTAGACCTCCACCGCGCCGGCGCGGTAGACGAAGTCGTCCGCGGCTGGGGAGGCCACGAACTTGACAGAATACTCGTACCCTGAGCAGCCCCCTTTGACGACGGCCAGGCGCAGGCCGTGATCGTCGCCGAGACCCTCGCCGGCCCTTGCGGCAAGGACCTTCTCGATCGCCTTGGGGGTGAGCTGCACGATGGTTTCGCTCTGCGCCGTCGGAATGTTTGTATGCATGATGGCCGGCGTGGACTCTACCACCCCCGCGGCGCCGCGCAACGGCGTCCCCGAGCATGGCCGTGAAGCGACGGCGCTGCGCGATGCGATTCGCGCCCGTGCGCTGGCTCTCGGCTTCGCAGCGTGCGGCTTTACCGGCGCGGAGGATCTGGACTGCGGCGTGTTGCTGAGCGATTGGTTAGCCGCGCAGCGCCACGGTCTGATGGACTACCTCGAGCGCGATCCGCAGCGACGCCTCTCGCCCCGAGCTACCCTCGCCAGCGCCGCCTCGGTGATCACCGTCGCGTGGAAATATCCGGGCGCCGCAGTGGCGCCCGATCCCGACTGGCGCGCGCGATTGACCGGACGTGTCGCCGCGTACGCCCTCGGCCCCGATTACCACGTGCACCTGGCCGAGAAACTCGAGTTGCTGGCGGCGTTCGTTCGCGAGTGCGGCAGCCGCGCAACCGAAGTCCAGGTCGACGGCGGGCCGCTGGTCGAGCGTCACCTCGCGAGGCGGGCGGGCCTCGGTTGGTACGGGCACAACACGATGCTGCTGCATCCGCGTCACGGCTCCACGTCGCTGCTCGGCTGCCTGCTCACCGACCTGCCGCTGCCCGTCGATGAGCCCGTTGTCGCCGACCACTGCGGCTCCTGCCGTGCGTGTCTGCCCGCCTGCCCCACCGGCGCGCTCGACCACGGTCCGACCATCGACGCGCGTCTGTGCATTTCGTACCTCACCATCGAGCTGCGCGGCCCGATCCCGCGCGAGTTGCGCGCCCGCATCGGCAACTGGGTGTTCGGCTGCGACGCGTGCCAGGACGTGTGCCCCTGGAACCACGCCTCAGGTCTCGCGCACGCGTTGCTGCGCCCCTCGCTGCCGGGTCTGCTCGCGATGGACGAGGACGAGTTCCGCCAGACCTACGCGGGCACAGCGCTGGTGCGCCCCAAGCGACGAGGCCTGGCGCGAAACGCCGCCGTCGCGCTCGGCAACAGCGCCAACGCTGCGGCGCTGGAGCCGCTCGCCCGTGCTCTGGCCGAGCACGACGAAGCGCTGGTTCGCGCTCACGCGGCGTGGGCGTTGGGCGAGCTGGCCGGCGCTCGGGCTGAGCTTTCTCTGCTGCGCGCCGAAGCAGTCGATCCGGTGGCGCCGGTGCGGCGCGCGGCCGGCGCGGCACTGAGACGGGCGCGGCGGCCAAACGTCAATTGACCCCGCGCCGACCAGGGGCAACAGTGCCGCTGAGCCGATGAGCACTGCAGCCACCAAGCAAGACAGCGAACTCTTCGATCGCTTCCGCAGCCTCGGCCAGGAGACCGTGTACTCGGAAGAGAGCTGCCAGCACATCGAAGAGCTGGTCGCGGAAATCACCGCCCTCAAGCGCGAGAAGAACGCGGTGATCCTCGCCCACAATTATCAACGGCCGGAGATTTTCGAGGTTGCCGATTTCGTCGGCGATTCACTCGAACTGGCGCGTCGCGGCCGCGATGTAGCCGAGAGCACCATCGTGCTCTGCGGTGTCCATTTCATGGCCGAGACCGCCAAGATCCTCTCGCCCGACAAGCGCGTGCTGATTCCCGACGCGCGCGCCGGTTGCTCCCTGGCCGACAGCGTCGACGCCGACGCGCTGGTGGCGCGGCGTGACGAGCTCCGCAAGGTCTTCCCCGACCTGGTCGTGGTCAGCTACGTCAACACCACCGCGGCTGTCAAGGCGGTGACCGACGTGTGCTGCACGTCGTCGAATGCAGTCAAGATCGTGGGCGCCGTCGACTCGAACAACATCCTGTTCGTACCCGACCGCAACCTGGCGGCGTACGTATCGGCGAACACCGCCAAGAACATCATCGCCTGGGACGGCGACTGTTACGTTCACCATCAGATCCGACCCGACGTCATCCGTAAGGTGCGCGAGGCCCACCCCGGAATCCGCGTTGTCGCCCACCCGGAGTGCCGAACCGACGTACTGGCCGAAGCCGACGCGGTGCTCAGTACCAGCGGGATGATCCGCTACGCACGCGACACCGATGCCGCCGAGTTCCTGGTCGTCACCGAGTGCGGCCTGTCCGACCGGCTGCTGATGGAAGTGCCCGAAAAGCGCTTCTACAAAGCCTGCCAGCTCTGCCACTACATGAAGATGATCACGCTGCCCGGCACCCGCGACGCTCTCATCCACGGCAAGGACGAAGTGTCGCTCGATCGCGAAGTCTGCGACCACGCCCGTGCCTCGCTCGAAAGGATGATCGAGTTGGGCTGACCGGGGTGCGGCGCCGTCGTCGCGAGTCGGGCGTTCTCTTCCCGTCTTGGCCGAAGTGCCTTCTACGCGTAAGATGCGGCACCAAGAAACCCTGACCGGGAGGGAGCGCCGTGGAGACTTCGGACTCGACCGTTCGTTGTGTGCTGAGCGAGTTGGTTCACGGGGCTGTTGCCCGCTCGGCGCTACGCGCCTCGGCTCTGACCGAGAGCTACCTGGTCGGGGTTCTGCTCGATTTTCTGCGGAGCGACCCGCAGCGTCTGGGCCTGCTGCTGGGCGCGGAGTGGCTCAAGGCGACGGCGCTCCCGCCGCTGCTTCGGTACCGCCGCGTGAGGGAAATCGCCGACACCACTCTGTTTCTTTCTGGAGTCTTCGCCGACTACGTCGATTCGTCGGCGACCGGCAGCGACTACTACCGTTCGATCGGCACGCGAGCCTACCTGGATCTGGGCGCTCTGGCGCAAAACAGGGGGTGCTCGGAGTCGCCCCCGAGCGCGGACATCTTCGCCGACACCTACAACGACCTCGGCCGGCGTTTCCAACAGTTCGCGTTGGTGCTCAGTACCATCGCCGACCGCGAGTTGTTTCCGGCACAGCGGCGCGTGCTGGCGCTCTACCAGCGCTGGCTCGAGCGTGGCAGCGAGCGACACCGTCGCCGTTTGCTCAGTCTCGGGGTCACCTTGGAGATCCCCGATCCCTTACGTCCGAACTGATCTTCGCCGACTGAGCCGGCTGTCGGTCAATGCCCGCGGCCGTTGGCCTTGCGGGCTTCGACGATGGTGAACAGCGACCAGGGCGAGGTCTTGTAGCGCTTCTCCAGAACCAGCACCCCCGAGTCGAGCACGTCGTGCAGCCTCAATCGGGTACTCCAGCCGAGGTAGCGGGTGATCGGATCGACGCCGTCGACGACGAAACGGATCAGTGCTCGCTCGCTGGAAAAATGGTTGATGATGACGATCTTGCCACCGGGCTTACACACCCGGACCATCTCGGCGAGCATCTTCCTCGGCTCGGGCACCACCGTGATGACGTGGAAAGCCGTCACGTAGTCGAAGCTCTGGTCGGGAAATTCCAGATGCAACGCGTCCATCTGGCGCAGTTCGATGTGCTCGTGCTGCGCGGGGTCCATCTTGTCCTCGCAGCGGTCGAGCATGTCACGGGACAGGTCGATGCCGATGACGCTGCAGTGGCGGGGGTAGGCGTCCAGCGAGAGCCCGGTGCCGATGCCGACCTCGAGCACGCGCGCGCCGTTCGGAATCGCCAGGCCCTTGACCACGCGATCGATGCGTTCGGCGAAAACCCGCGTGAAAACGTGGTCGTACAGCCCCGCCAGGTCGGAGTAGATCCGACTGCGGTGGGGCAGTTCTTTACGGCGCCGCTGACTCGGAGTGGTGCCTTGTCCCATATCAGCGTCCACGCGGCCTCCGGACTCTCACAGCCACCTGCTCTGCTTACACGCCTGCGTGGCTTCTCTCAACCCGAGCGAGGTACGGGCCCGCAGAAACCTCGCGGATCCACTGCCGAGGCATCAGGCCTTGGCCGGTTCGACGCCCAGCGCCGCGCCGCCCTTCCACATCTCGACGATCGGGCTGGCTATGAAAATAGACGAATAGGTTCCGGTCACGATCCCGACGATCAGCGAAAACGCGAATCCGTGGATCACTCCGCCGCCGAAGAAGAACAACGACAGGCACACCAGCAACGCCGTCGTGCTGGTGAGAATGGTGCGCGACAGCGTCTCGTTGATGCTGCGGTTGATCAGCGTTCGCAGCCCCTCGCGCTGGTAGTGGTGGACGTTCTCTCGGATGCGATCGGAGACGATCACCGTATCGTTGACCGAGTATCCGACGATGGTCAGCAGAGCCGCGACTATGGTCAGGTCCACTTCCATATTGACGATCGCCAGCGCGCCCACGGTGATCAGCACGTCGTGCAGCAACGCGACCGCAGCGCCGATCCCAAAACGCAAATCAAAGCGGAACGCGATGTAGATGCCCATCATGATCGTCGAGAACAGCACCGACAGCACGGCGCGTTGGCGAAGCTCGCGTCCTACTCTCGGGCCGACGATCTCGGTGCGCAGCTCACGGAAATCCTTCGCCGCGAAATGCTCGGCCAACGCCTTCTTGATCGTCTCGGCCTGACCGCCGGCGAGCTTCTCGTCGGCCGAGGCCACACGCAGCAGGTACTCGCCGGCCTGATTGCCGAACTCCTGCACCGAGGCCCCGCCCTCGGCCAGCCCCAGATGGTCTACCGCGCTGCGCATTTCGGCGATGCCCACACCGGGATCGACGCCGACGTGGAGCATGATGCCGCCCTCGAAGTCGATGCCGTAGTTGGGACCGCCGCGCAGCAGCAGCGCCGCCATCCCGATCACGATCAGCAACCCCGACAGGCCGAACGCCCACGAACGCAGCCTGAAGAAATCGACGTTGGTATGCGGTTTGATCAGTTCGAACATGCCTGTTCCTCAGATGCTCAGCCGCGCAGCCGGCTTGGTCCCCACGACGAGGTCGTGAAGCACGCGCGAACAATAGACCGCGGTGAAGATGGTCGTGACGATGCCGATGCACAGTGTCAGTGCAAAACCCTTGACCGGTCCCGATCCGAACTGGAACAGGATCAGGCCGGCCAGGAACGTCGTGACATTGGAATCGAGGATGGCAGGAAGGGCTCGGGCGTAGCCGGCGTCGAGTGCCGCATGCGCGGTCTTGCCTCCCCTCAGTTCTTCGCGGATGCGTTCGTTGATCAGTACGTTGGCATCCACGGCCATGCCGAGCGTCAGCACGATTCCGGCGATGCCGGGCAGCGTCAAGGTACCGTGAAAAGCCGCCAGCGAAGCCAGCAGCAGCAGCACGTTGAGACCCATCGCCATGTCGGCGATCAATCCGGCGACGCGGTAGTAGACGAGCATGAACAGCGCCACCAAGGCGCCTCCCAGCAGGAACGAACGTGTCCCGGCGGCGATCGAATCGCGACCGAGCGAGGGACCGACCGTGCGTTCTTCGGCTACTACAACCGGCGCGGGCAACGCGCCGGCGCGCAGCACGATCGCCAGGTCGCGGGCTTCATCCAGCGTGAAGTTGCCGGTGATAACGGCCCTTCCCCCGCCAATGCGCTCGCGGATGACCGGCGCGCTCTGCACCTTGCCGTCGAGCACGATCGCCATGCGCCGGCCCACGTTGTCGGCGGTGATGCGGTCGAACACGCTGGCCCCTTGCGAGTTCAGCGTGATGGCCACGTAAGGCGCCTCTCCCATCTGACCCGGACGGTGGCGCGCATCCGAGATCACCTCTCCTGACATCAGCACGGTCGGCTCCACCGAGTAGGTACTCTCGGTGGGCCGGCGGGTGACCGGATCGATCTCGCTTCCCGACAGCTTCTGCACTCCCGGTGCGCCCGGGTCGTTGGCGATGAGTTGGAACCGCAACTGCGCGGTGCGCCCGATCAGCTTCTTGGCGCGTTCGGCGTCCTGCACACCTGGAAGCTGCACCAGGATTCCGTCGGTGCCGGTGCGCTGAATCGTCGGCTCGGCCACGCCGAACTCGTCGATGCGGTTGCGCACGGTCTCGAGCGCCTGCTCGATCGCCAAGCTCTTGATGCCGTCCACCTCCGGCTTGGCAAGGCGGTATCGCAGACTCCCGTCGGCGCTGCCACCGGCAACCGGCTGAAGGTTGGGATACGTGTCGGAAACGAGATTCTCCATCTCGCCTCGCTTGGCGTCCCCGACCACGGAGAACGAGAGCGCGTCGGTTCCGTCACGCTTCCAGTCACGCGTGGCGATTTCCTTCTCTCTGGCTTCGCGGCGAAGCTGCTCCATCGTCATGTCGATGGTGTTCTCGACCGCCTTGTCGGACTGGACCTCGAGAACGAGGTGGATGCCTCCGCGCAGATCCAGACCCAGCGAAACCGGCTGGGTGGGAAGGGCCGACTTCCACCAGTCCGGCAGTTCGCTCACGAAGTTCGGCGTCAAGACGACGATCGCAACCAGCAACGGTCCCACGATCGTCGAGACGCGCCATGACATAGCCCTATCCACTCTCAGCCCTCCTTGGTCGCCGGGGCCGCCGGGGCCGCGGCTGAAATCTTCGAACGGTCGTAACGGACCCGCACGTTGGAGGCGATCTCGAGCGTCACGTCGCTCGCGCGCACGTCGACGATCCGTCCGTACAGCCCACTGGAAGTCACCACGACGTCGCCGCGCTTGAGACCGCGGACGAACTCTTCGTGTGCCTTGGCCTGCTGCTGCTGGGGCCTCACCAGCAGCAGATAGAAGACACCGAGGATCAGTACCATCGGTGCCAGTTGCAGCAGTCCCTGTGGCACGGCCTGCGCCAATACCGGTGCGATCATCGCGCTATCCATCCGTACCTCCCGAACCTTCTTCGTAGCGGGCGCGGAATCCGCGCCGAAACCCATCATACAGGTCGGCGGACAGTGCCGCGCGAATCTCGCTCATCAGCCGCTGATAGAAACGGACGTTGTGCAAGCTGCAGAGGATGGCGCCGAGCATCTCTCCCCGCTTGGCGAGGTGGTGAAGGTAACCGCGTGAAAAACCGATGCAAGCTTCGCAGTCACAACCGTCCTCGAGCGGCCCGTCGAAATCCGCGTGGCAGGCGTTGCGGATCGACAGGGTTCCGCCACCCGTAAAGACACTGCCGTTGCGGCCGTTTCTGGTCGGCAGCACGCAGTCGAAGAGGTCGTAGCCCCATCCGCAGAGCTCGACCAAGTCCAGCGGAGTGCCCATGCCCATCATGTAGCGTGGCTTGGCGTCGGGCAGCATCGCAACTGCCGCCTCGGCCACCCGCATCGTGTCCTCGCGGCCCTCTCCCACCGACAGGCCGCCGACCGCGTACCCCGGGAAGTCGAGATCCACCAGTGCAGCGGCGTTCTCGCGGCGCAGATCCTCGAAGAGGCCGCCTTGCTGAATCGCGAAGATCGACGTCGGCGAGCCGTCGCTCATGGCCGCGCGGGTACGGCGCGCCCAGCGCAGCGTGCGGGCGGCGCCATCGGCGGCGCTGCGGCGGTCGCCCGGATCGGCTACGCATACGTCGAAGGCCATCCCGACATCCACCCCGAGGCGAACCTCGAGGTCTACCACGCTCTCGGCGGTCAGAAGCATCCTGGCGCCATCGATAGGCGAGCGAAACAGCGCACCTTCCTCGTCGATCTTCACGTGATCAGCGAGACTGAAAGCCTGAAACCCGCCACTGTCGGTCAGGACCGGACCGTCCCAACCCATGAAGCGGTGGATGCCTCCGAGACGCGCCACGGTCTCGGCGCCCGGCCGCTGGGCCAGGTGATAGATGTTGGAGAGGAGCATCTGCACCCCGGCGCCGCGCAGTTGCCGCGGAGTGAGCCCCTTGACGGTTCCGTAGGTGCCGACCGGCATGAAGGCCGGAGTCTCGACGTCGCCGTGGGGCAGCCGCAGAGTTCCCACCCTGCCGCCGCTCCCGGCGCGTGAATCGATCTCGAACCGCAACGAACTCATAGGATCAGCATTGCGTCGCCAAAGCTGTAGAAACGATAGCGTTCTGCGACCGCCACCGCGTACGCGTCGCGGACCAGTTGCGGGTCCGCCACGGCCATCACCAGCGCCAGCAAGGTCGAGCCCGGCAGATGGAAATTGGTCACCAAAGCGTCTACGACCGCAAATCGGTGGCCCGGGCGGATGAACAGCGCGGTTCGGCCGCGGCCAGCCGCCAGCAACCCGCCGTCGCGCGCGGCGGCTAGCGTAGGAGAACTGCGGAGCGCGGCGTGCGCGCCTTCCAGCGCCCGCACCGTCGTAGTGCCCACGGCAACCACGGCCCTACCGTCCCTGCGCGCGCGGACGATTTTCGCGGCGGCCTCCTCGCCGATCTCGAACTGCTCTTCTTCCATCTGGTGATCGTCCAGGCTCCCACGCACCGGTATGAACGTGCCGGGGCCGACGTGAAGAGTCAGCTTTGTGAATTCAAATCCGCGACTTTGCAAGCGTTCCAGCAGGCCGGCGGTAAAATGCAAGCCGGCCGTCGGGGCGGCGACCGAGCCCGGGCTGCGGGCGTAGACGGTCTGGTAGCGTTCAGCGTCGGTCGCGCTCGGGCCCTGCGGTCGGTCAATGTATGGCGGCAACGGCAACTCTCCGATGCTCGCCAGTACCTCCGTCACAGTCCGCGGCGCGAACTCGAGAACGCAGCGGCCCTGATCCACCGGACCTTCCACCAGTGCCGTTACGCCCTCGGCAAACATCACGCTCTGCCCCGGGCGCATCCCCTTACTCGAGCGGGTAAGCGCTCTGGCGCGGGTGTCGTGCGCGGCGTCGGCGCCGAGCAGCAGGACTTCCACGGCTCCGTCGCTGCCTACCTTGCGACCGTGAAGGCGAGCGGGAATGACCTTGGAATCGTTGGCCACCAGCAGCGCGCGCGGTGGCAGCCAATCCGCGAGATCGCCGAAGCGGACGTGATTGAGCCGCCCGGAGCTGCGGTCCACGATCATCAACCGCGACTCGTCGCGCCTCGCCGCGGGCTGCTGCGCGATCAGCTCGGGCGGCAGCAAGTAGTCGAGCGGGCCGGCCTCGCCGTCGCTTCGCGGGTTGCTTGGCGAGGCCACCTGCAGGTCAGAGAGCCGGCTCGGCGCCCTTGGCGCCGCTCGCGGCAGCCGCGCCCGACGACGCAGCGTCCTGGCGCTGCTGGTGGCGGATGAACGGCGACAACAGGTCGACCGGGATCGGCAGCACTACCGTCGCACTGTGCTCCGAGGCGATCTCGGTGAGGGTCTGAAGGAAACGCAGTTGCACCGCGATCGGGTGCTCGCCCATCTTGGCGGCGGCCTCGGTCAGTCGCGCAGAGGCCTGATACTCGCCTTCGGCGTTGATCACATTTGCGCGGCGTTCGCGCTCGGCTTCGGCTTGACGCGCCATCGCCCGCTGCATCTCTTGTGGGAGATCGATGTGCTTGAGCTCGACGCTCACCACCTTGATGCCCCACGGATCGGTCTGCTCGTCCAGGATGCTCTGGATCTGCTGGTTGATACGCTCGCGATCCGACAGCAGTTGATCGAGTTCGGCTTGACCGCAAACGCTGCGCAACGTGGTCTGGGCGAGCTGCGACGTCGCGTAGAGATAGTTTTCGACGTCGATCACCGCCTTGCTCGGATCCACCACGCGGAAGTACAGCACCGCGTTGACCTTTACCGAGACGTTGTCGCGGGTGATGACGTCCTGACTGGGAACGTCCATGGTGACGGTGCGCATGTCGATGCGCAGCATCTTCTCGATGAGCGGGACCACGAAGATCACGCCGGGGCCACGGTAGGGCACCAGCCGGCCGAGCCGCAGAATCACCGCGCGTTCGTATTCGCGCAGAACCTTGAGGCCGCTTCCGATCAGCAGAAGCAAAGCGGTCAGAGCGTAGATTTCTATCATGGCTGCACTTCCTCCTTTCGCTCGCGCACCCGCACGCAAAGTCCCTCTACCGACTCGACCGTTACCTCGCGGCCGCTCTGGATCGGCGCCGTACTCACGGCGTTCCACCGCTCGCCGTGTACTCTGACCTGCCCGTTGCGGTGGACCTCGGTAAGGGCGACTCCGAACTCACCAACCAGGCCTTCGCCGCCACCGACGGCGGGGCGGCGCCGATCGCGCACCAGGACCGTCACCACCAGCAGCAAGAACGCGCCGAAGCAGGCAACCACGCTGGCGATCAGACGCCGATCGACCTGCAACGCGGAGTCGGTCGTGTACAGGAACAACGACCCGAGCGCGAGAGCGACGATTCCACCGAGTCCAAGCACGCCGAAGCTCGGAGCCATCGCTTCGCCGATCAGGCAGCCCATTCCGAGCAGCAGCAGCAGCAGGCCGGTGAGGTTGATCGGCAACACCTGTCCGGCCAGCAGCGCCAGCAGCAGGCAGATCGCTCCGACTACTCCCGGCATCACCGCGCCCGGGTGTGTGAACTCCATGTACAGCCCGAGCATCGCAGCCATCATCAGCAGATACGCGATGTTCGGATCGGCAATGACCGCCAGCACCCGCTGGCGAAGCGTCATCTCGATGTCGACGACACGCGGCTGCCCGTCTGCACCGATGACAGCCGTCATATCCAACGTGATCTCGTCGCCGGCAACCTCGACCTTGCGGCCGCCGGCCTTGGCCAGAACATCGGCGAGATTTTCGGCGACGAAATCGACCACCGCGAGTTTCACCGCGTCACTCTCGGTCGCCGTCACGCTCTCGCGCACGGCCTTCTCGGCCCAGGCGATGTTGCGGCCACGCCGCTCTGCGATCGCGGTTCCGAAAGCCGCAGTGAAGTTCTCGACCTTCTTGCCGAGATCTCCGGGGATATCCTCCCCCTGACCGCCGACCGGATGCGCGGCGCCTATCGAAGTGCCGGGCGCCATCGCCGCCACGTGAGCAGCGATGGTGAGAAACACCCCGGCCGAGGTCGCGCTGGCTCCGCCGGGAGCCACGTAGACGATGATCGGAAGCGGCGACGCCAGGAAGCTCTTGACGATGGCCTTGGTGGACTCGAGCAACCCTCCGGGAGTATCGAGCATCACGATCAGCGCCGGGGCACCGGCCGCGTGCGCGGCGACGATCGCTCCGTCCAGATAATCGACCACCGCCGGAGTGATCGGACCTTCGACGTGTGCGCGATAGACGCTGGTCGCGGCGGCCTGCGCCAGCGCTTGCGACGAGCAGGTCACCGCGAGGCCGATGGCGAGCATCAGCGCGCGCAGCGCCTGCCGCCCTGCCGAGCGCCATCCGCGCGAGGGCCGCTCTGCCGTGGCGCTCAAGCCGAAGTCCCCCGCTTCGGCATCTCCAGGCCGAGTCTTGCCATCACCAGCTTGATGTCCTCCCAGACCAGTCGCTTGTCGCCTGGGGTGCGCAGCAGATAGGCCGGATGGAAGGTGGGCATCAGAGCCACCGGGCCGGAGGTGCCGATGCCGTCGAGTTGATGCCACTGGCCGCGCCGTCGCGAAATCGGCGTGCGGTCGCGCAGCAGCACCTGAGTGGCGAACGCCCCGAGCGAGATGACGACTCTGGGAGCCACCAGTTCGATCTGACGTCGCAGGAACGGTTCGCAGGCGACGATCTCGTCGGGCTCGGGATTGCGGTTGTTCGGCGGGCGGCACTTGACGACGTTGGCGATGTAAACCCTGTCGCGGCCGAGACCCATCCCGCCGGTGATGATCCTGTCGAGCAAGGCGCCTGCTTTGCCTACGAAGGGCTTGCCTTGCAGGTCCTCGTCTTCGCCGGGTCCCTCGCCGACGAACATCACCTCGGCGCGTGGATCTCCGACCCCGAAAACGATGTTCTTTCGCCCACTGCACAGTTTGCAGCGCCGGCAGTCGCCGAGCACGTTGCGGAGTTCTTCGAGTGACGAGGCTGCGCATATGGCCGGTTCGACCAGTAGATGCGAGAGCGCCGAAGGGACGCCCTCTGCGGGTCTGCCAGGCCGCGGCTCAGGCGACGCGGCCCGCCCCACCGGCAACGCGGAGGCGCCAACGCCGGCTGCGGGGGTTGAGGCGTGCGCCGCGCGCGCGGCCGGTCCTCGCCTCTGCGCGGCGGCCGCGCCGGGAACGGCGTCGAGCCCCAGCGCCATCTCGCGCTCGAGGTATGCACGCACGAGTTTGGTAGCATCCGGTTCCATTGTTCCGCGCCGTGGCTCGCTGTAGTGTCGGCCGACCGATGCTGCTGCTCGTCCTTACCGCTGCGATCGTGTTCCTGCTCCCAGACAACGCGCTGGCGTGGGGGCCGATCACCCACATCGTACACGGAAGTGGTGTCCTCACCAGCCTCGGCGCCCTTCCCGACGCGGTCCGAGCGGTTCTGGCCGCCAACCCGGCTTGCTACCTCTACGGCTGCGTCGGCGCCGACATCATCCAGGCCAAGTCTTTCAGCGGCGATCTCGCCGGCCACTGCCATCGCTGGCCGGTGGCGTGGCGTTTCGTCGATGAGGCCGAGAGCGATCGCGAGAAGGCGTTCGCGTGGGGCTACATGACCCACCTCGCGGCCGACATCCTCTCGCACAACCATTTCGTCCCGAGCAGCTTGCTGCGATCGTTCGCCTCACCTGCCCTGGGACACGCCTACTGGGAAGCCCGTGCGGACGCGCTCCAGGATCCGAGCCACCGTGAGTTGGTCAAGCAACTGCTCGCGCACTCGTTCGCGGACTGCGATGGATTGGTGGAACGGGTCATCACGCGCACTTTGCTTTCGTTCAAAACCAACAAGCGCATCTTCGATTCGCTGCTGGCGGTGTCGCGCCTGAACAGGTGGCAAGGGTTCGTCCGCAGGGTCAGCGCGCGTTCCCGCTACGAACTGCACGACGATACGCTGGCGAGATACAACGCCGCCTGCATCGCGGCGGCCGTCGATCTGCTCGCAGAACATCGCGCGTCCTACACACAGGACTACGACCCCACCGGTGAAGAAGTGTTGCTGCGCGCGATCGCGCTACGGCGCCGGCTGCGTGCGCTGAAGAGAGCGCGCCGTCTGGATGCGGCGCTGGAAGCCGAAATTGGAGAGCAGATGGGGCTCGAAGAGCTCCCACCCGACCACCTTCCCGCTTCGCGCGACTAGGATCCCACCGTCGAAGCTCACCTGCGCCGCGGGCGTCGCCCGCGCAGCGCGATGGCGCGATCGAGTATGCGATCGGCCAGTTCGTCCTTGGCGATCAATCCAATCTCTTGCTGATTGCCGTCGCGATCCACCAGCACGGCCGCGTTGGTTTCGGTTTCGAACCCCGCACCGGGGCTGGTCACGTCGTTGGCGACGATGAGATCGAGGCCTTTTCTGGTCAGTTTCTCGCGCGCGTGGCCGACTACGTCGTCGGTCTCGGCCGCAAACCCCACCAGCACCCGCGAACCGGGGACCTTGGCGAGCCCGGCCAGGATGTCGGCGTTCTCCTCCAGGACCAGCGTCAGGCCGGCTCCGGCCTTCTTCTTGATCTTGGCCGAGGCGGTCGATGCCGGCCGGTAATCCGCAACCGCTGCCACCATCACGACGAGCTCGCTGGCCGCGGTGCGCGACCGCAGAGCGTCGTTCATCTGCGCAGCGGTCTCGACGTCGACCCGGGTCACGCCTCGCGGCGTCGCCAGCGCGGTAGGGCCGCTGACCAACGTGACTTCGGCGCCGCGGCGCCACGCCGCAGCGGCAACCGCGTAGCCCATGCGACCGCTCGAGCGATTGGTGAGGTAGCGCACCGGGTCCAGGGGCTCGCGGGTCGGCCCGGCAGAGACCAGTACGCGCACTCCGCCAAGATCGCTCGGCGAGAGCGCCGCGGCGACCTCGGCCAGCAGCGTTTCCGGATCGGGTAGCCGCCCGGGGCCGTCGTAGCCGCACGCGAGCTCGCCGCTGTCGCTGGCCACGATTCGATGGCCGAACCCGGCCAGGACTTCGAGATTCCTCACCGTCGCCGGATGCGACAGCATGTGGCTGTTCATTGCCGGCGCGACTACGACCGGCGCGCGCGTCACCAGCAGTGCAGCCGTGACGATGTCGTTGGCCATTCCCTGCGCCATGCGCGCGATCAAGTCCGCAGTGGCGGGCGCTACCAGAACTACGTCGGCCGCGTCGGCGATGGCGATGTGTCCGATGCTGGCTTCGTCGGCGCCGTCGAACATGTCGATCGCGACGCGGTGACGCGACAGGGTCTGCAGCGTCAACGGTGTCAGGAACTCGCGCGCCGCGGGCGTCATCGCCACTTGCACGTCGCTGCCGCAGGCGCTCAGGCGCCGGACGATCTCGGCCGTCTTATATGCCGCGATCCCACCACCGACGCACAGAAGCACGCGCTTGCCGGAAAAAATGTGTTTCACACCGGCTCCTGAACCTTCTCATCGAGCCGGCTCAGGTCGCGCAGGCTCAGGCCTTCGCGCACCAGGAACACCATCCCGATCAGGTTCTGTGTAACGAACTGGGCCGCATGCAGCAGCAACGAGTAGCTGACCGCCGCGCTGCCTACCACGCCGTAGACCTGTTCGAGCGCGAGCTTGCAGCCCCACTCGAACTGCCCGACGAAGGCAGGCGCCGACGGGACCGATACTGCCAACGCTACCACGGTCGTCACGGTGATGCCGCCGCCGAGGAACGGCACGTCCAGGCCCAGCGCACGAAATCCGAACGCGAAGCCTACTGCGATGACGCACCAGATGTAGAGCGACCAGATGACCGCTCTCAGCATGGTTGCCGGATCGGTGATGGAGGACATGCCGTCGACGAACTCGTGCTCGAGACGTAGCACGACCGGCCCGACGACCGGAATCTTCGCCCACAGTCGGTCCAGAACCGGCAGGACACGGCCCCTGTGGACGGTCACGAAGTAGGCGCCGCCGAAGGCGATCACGGTGATCGCGGCCACGGCCTCGGCTGCGTAGGTTACGGCGGGCGGGACGTCGGCGATCAGCACGATACCGATGCCGAAGACCGCCAGCGCCATCAGATCGAGCACCCGCTCGACGATCACGGTGGCGAAGGTGGTCGCCATTGAAAGGCCGGTACTACGTGCGACGAGGTAGGGTCTGGCGATCTCGCCTACGCGAAAAGGCAGCACCATGTTGGCCATGAACCCGATCGCCGACGCCGAATAGATCGGCTCCATCGCGACGGCGCAGCCGTGGGAACGTTCCAGCAGGATGCGCCAGCGTTGGCTGCGCGCGTAGAGCACGTAGGCACCGAGCGGAAGCGTCAGAGCGATCCAGCGCAGGTCGGCCCTGGCGATCTCGGTGCCGATGGCGCCCCAGTCCTCGCCCCGCAGCGCGAGCCACAGAAAGAGGCCGGACAGAACCACCCCGGCCAGCAGCTGGATGGTTCGCGGTCCTCGCCTATTCATTCGACCTCAGGCGTGGGACCTCGGGCGTGCGCCGACGCCTCAGCGGCGGAAACGCGACGGAGGAGGATCGGGGATCTGCGCGTCCGGGTGGAACTCTTTCGCCCGCGCGAGCAGGACTTCCTCGGTCTCCGGGATATCCGGGTTCGGGATGCAGCAGTCGACCGGACACACAGCAGCGCACTGCTCCTGGTCGAAGAAGCCCACGCACTCCGTGCACTTTTCCGGAACGATGTAGTAGACGTCGTCAGAGATGGCGTCGTGCATGGAGCCGTCGGTGGCCTCGTACTGAACACCACCCTCGTAGATGGCCGTGTTCGGGCACTCGGGCTCGCAAGCTCCGCAGTTGATGCATTCTTCTGTGATCAGCGTGGCCATACCACGAATCTCCTGAGCAGCCGGGGAATTTTGCGGACTGTGTCACACGCACCGGCAGGTGTAAAGTTGCGCCAGGCAGCCCCGCCTGTGCGTGTCTCCGGACCGTTTCGATTTGCCCGAAAGATGTGATTGAGAGGGCCGCCGTGACCCTGGATTCGCGTTCCCGCTCCCCACACGCCGCCACGCCGCTGCGCCTCATCGAAGGGGATCTGGCGCTCGTCGAGAAGCGCATCGCCGAGGTCATTCGCGCGCGCGAGCCGCGACTGACCGAGATCGCCGACTATCTGATCAATGCGGGTGGCAAGAGGGTCCGCCCTGCAGTGGCCCTGCTGGTGTTCCGGGCCTGCGGCGGCGCCGATGTCACCGACATGGTCGACCTGTCCGTGTCGCTCGAACTGATCCACACCGCCACCTTGCTCCACGACGACATCATCGATTCCAGCGACGTGCGCCGGGGCAAAGACGCCGCCCCGGTACGATTCGGAATCGCCGACACGCTGGTGACCGGCGATTTTCTATTCTCGAGGGCCTTCCAAGTATGCGGGCGCTTCGAGGAGAGCATCGTGAGTTGGGCGGCGGACGCCTGCGTGCAACTGACCGAGGGAGAGATTCTTCAGGGGCGCTTTCGGCGCAACACGACGGTCACCGAGCAAGACTATTTCGAGATCATCGCGCGCAAGACCGCGTCGCTCTTCGCAGTGGGAACCCGGATCGCGGCCTATCTTGCCAAGCTGCCTGGCGCCGAGGTCGATGCGATGGAGACTTGCGGCCGCGAGATCGGGGTGGCGTTCCAGATGATCGATGACGTCCTCGACATCGACGGTGATCCGGCCAAGACCGGCAAGCGCATCGGGACCGACCTCGTCGACGGCAACCCCTCGCTGCCGATCGTGTGGGGACTGGAGATTCCTGCGGTCCGGCGCGCTTTCCTGGAAGAGAACTGCGGCGCTGCCGCGATCGAGGAAGCGCTGGCCGCTGTCAAGAAGAGCGGCGTCGCCTCGCGTGTGCGCGAAGGCGCGGTGGCTCACGCTCAGGCAGCGACTGCGATCCTCGATCGCCTCCCCGCCTCGGATTTCCGCGACGCCATACGCGCGCTGGTCTGCGATCTCGTCGATCGTCAACTGTAGCCGACACCCGCCGAGAAGCGCGCGGCCAGGGCCGCGTTCGCGCACGGGATCCGGCTTCAGTGGGTGACTTCGGATTCGACGTGATTGGCGTCCCAGACCGCCCGGATGACGTGCTCGACGGCGACGAACTCGCGGTTCATGGCCACCAGCGAATCCAGAGCCTCGACCAGTTCGCTGCGGTCTCCACCGAGCGGCAGCTTGGGGTCGCAAAGGCGCGAAAGCCGCTGGGCCGCGGTCAGCAGGTCTTCGGAGGCGTGGCGCAGGTGAACCGCCATGTCGATAAAGCTCTGGTCGTCGATGATCACTTGGAAGTCCCCCGTTGAGTGCGCCGCGGCCCCAGGCCCGGGCACCCCGATAATCGCAAGCGCCATGCCACTCGTGCCACCACTTTCTGTAAACTTCGCGACCCGGTGGACCGGCGACGGAAACCTCGTGAATGTGGCTGCGACCCCGCCTTGCTGGTGCCAGGCGGCGGATTCGCGCCCGCCGGCCCTCCCGACGCGCGCGGACAGACTCGTGCGACGCAGGCCAAATGCGTCCACGCCGTTACCATCCGCATCGCCCATCGCCTACTTCGGGTGCACAGGAGGATTGCCATGCTGAAGCTCGACACGATTCTGATGGGGAGTTCGATCGCCAAGGTGGCCGAAACCGCACGCGCCGCCGAGCGGCTGGGCTTTGACGGACTGATGACGGCTGAGACCTCGCACGATCCGTACCTGCCCTTGATGATCGCGGCAGAGCACACCGAAGCGGTCGAGCTCGGAACCTCGATTGCGGTGGCCTTCCCGCGCAGTCCGATGATCACCGCGCACACCGCGTGGGACTTGCAGGACTACTCGAGCGGGCGCTTCCTGCTCGGCCTCGGCACCCAGGTCAAAGGCCACAATGAGAAGCGCTTCAGTGTTCCGTGGGTGGCGCCCGGACCCAGACTGCGCGAGCTCGTCGAATCACTGCACGCGATCTGGACCTGCTGGCAGGAGGGCAAACGTCTGGCCTACGCCGGCAAGTACTACCAGTTCAGCCTGATGACCCCGTTCTTCAGTCCCGGACCGATCCGTTGGCAAAGGCCGCCAATCTACATCGCCGGCGTCAACGAATACATGTGTCGCTTGGCCGGCGAGCTATGCGACGGCTTCCACCTGCATCCGCTCAACAGCACGAAATACCTCGACGAGGTGATCCTACCGCTCATCGCCGAAGGAGCAGCGCTCGCCGGCCGTGAGGTGTCCGCCGTGACGCTGGCAGCGCCGTGCTTCGTAGTGAAGGGAAAGAACGACGAAGAGCGCGAAGCAGCCGCGTTGGCAGTTCGCCAGCAGATCGCGTTCTACGCCTCCACGCGCACCTATCGCGCGGTACTGGACGCACACGGATGGGGAGAGCTCGGACCCAGACTGCACGACTGTTCGCAGAAGGGGGCCTGGAGCGATATGGCCGAACTGGTGAGCGACGACGTTCTCGAAGCTTTTTCCGTGATCGGCCGGAGCGATGAGATTCCCGGGTTGCTCAAGAAGCGCTTCGAGGGGCGCGTGCAGCGCGTCTCGCTGTACCTTCCGTTCATTCCAGGCGCCGACGACGACTGGTGGCAGGAAGTAATTCGTACGCTGCACGCCTGAGCGCGACGGCGCAGCACCGCTGCGCAGGGCGATCGCGCGGAGTTCGCCGGGTCAGAAGA
This sequence comes from Deltaproteobacteria bacterium, assembly GCA_016218925.1. Lineage (GTDB taxonomy): Bacteria > Desulfobacterota > Binatia > UBA1149 > CAITLU01 > CAITLU01. The sequence goes on from JACRCR010000054.1 coordinate 64,755, forward strand.
CCGCGGTCCTCACGTAGGTATTGAGTCCGGCACGGCGCAAGCTGCCTTCGTGTGCGACCGCGGCGCCCTTGCTCTCGAAGGAGCCGCTCACCACGCGGTACAAGCCCCCCTCGTTGATGATCCGCGCGGTGCGCAGCCGCGGCCCCATCTTCGAGATCAAGTCCTGGGCGTTGCGGCGGGTGCGGAAAGCGCCAACCTGCACCGTATAGACCGAGGCGGCGGAACCCTTGCCCGAAACTCGGCGCTCGGAGGTCTTCGCGGACTTGGGCGTAGCGGCGGACGCCGTCTGTACGGCCTTGGAGGAACGAGTTGGCTCGGGACGGGAAGGCGCCGCCACAGGCCGGGCCCCGGGCTTGCCGCGCTCCGGCGCAGCGGCCGTGGCCGTCACGACTTGCGCGGCTGGCGCAACCGCGGCCTCGCGCACGCCGGTCGCCGCAGCAGCCGCGAGATCGCGCGCGAACGGTTTGGCCGGACGATCCAGTTCTGCCGGCGCGGGCTCGTCTCCCTCGACCGGCTCGACGTCAGCGGCCGACGCTTCCGCGGCCGCGGCGTTGTTCCACGCCACTACGTGCGCCGCCGCATCGGCCTGTGCGGTCGATTGCGCAAGACGCAGGATCTCGCGAGGCTGAGAAGTCAGCGGCTGCGCGAACAGCAGTGCGTCGCGCCCGCCCCGCTGCGCCTCGGATTCGCCCGGCAAGCGGTTGGCCGCCCAGGTCAGCCCAACGAAAACCGCTGCCGTCAGCACCGCCATGCCGGCCAGGCCGCGGCGCGGCACCGGCGGCGCCGCGATGGCCGGCCGCGGTTCGTCGCCGAACTCGCCGGGGTCTTCGTAGTTCTGGCTCGTCTCCCAGCACAGAGCCGGGTCTTCGGCGTCGGCCTCGTCGCCGGCGACCCACTGGTCTTCTGACTCCTCATCGCCCCACTCTACCGAGTCGTCGCGGGGGGTCTCGTCAGCGAACTCGAAACGAAGGGATTGCTGTCTGAGTGCCATCGCTTCCTCCTCGCGCCGCGACGCGGCCGGCATTTTCTCAACGTGCGCGGTGGTCACGCGCACCGCCCCGCAGCGCGCGGCATTCTCCAGTGCTCCAGCGGCGAGCGTCTCCAGAGCCAGCAGGCGGCCGCTGGCCTGCGCGACGATCTCGTCGATCGCTTCGGCTTCGAACAACCGAATCACTTCACCGCCACACGCGGCCAGACGCCGCTCCAGATAGCGAACCGAGTCGCGCAGCCCCAGCGGCTCTATCCGGCAGATCTGCAACAGGTGCTCGAGCAGCCGGCGATCGGCGCTCGCGTTCATCCGATCGAGCAATTCGGGACGGCCGATCAGGAAGATGTGGAAATGCAGCGGCTCGTCGGTCTCTTCGGGAAAGAGCCGGCTGAGCCCGCCGAGCACCTGCGGCGAGAGCCGCTGGGCATCGTCGATTACGATCGCGGTGGCCGAGCCGGCACGCGCCCGCCGCTGGACGAGAATCCCGAGTTCGTGGAGCAGACGAGCCTCGTCGCGCGTCTCGACCTCTTCACCGCCGAGTTGCGCGAGCGACTCGGCCAGAACATCGGCCAGCGTGGGACCCGGTGCCGTGCTCAGAGCCGCGCGCGCCTGGCCAGCCAGACGCCGCGCGAAGATCCGCGCGAGCAGCGACTTGCCCGAGCCCCGCTCGCCGACCAGCACGCTGACACCCTGGGGCGAGCGCAGCCCGGCCTGCAGCTCCGACAGCTGCGCCGCCAGAGCGTTGGGCAGACATGCCTCGTCGAGCTCGGAATTGCGTTCGAAAGGATTGCGAGCCAGGCCGTACGCGGCAACGTCCATCCACCACACCTCCACCGGCCGTGCCACTTCGCCCGCGCGAAGAACACCAGGGTGACACGCTACCACACGGCGACCGGTTTTCAACGCACACGGGGGGAGCGGCGGATCAGCGCGGAGCCGTCCGGCTGGCCGGACAGGCGCGGTGAAGAAAACGCGAGAACAGCATCAGCGGAGCACTTCTGGACCCCTTCAGCGCCAGGTCCAAGACGAGCACCTCGTGGTGCACCGCCCGGAGTTCCGCGAGCGAGAAGTTGGCGGCCGCTTTGATCAGGAAATAGGCGCGCCAACCGGGGTAGCGACGGCGAAACGCCTCGGGGAGTTCCATCAGCGGCCCCCGCAGGAAGTCGTTGCCCTGCATCGAAAGGGCCCCGCGTGGAAGTAGCGCGACCATCGCGCGAGCCTCGATGAGACTGGCGAAATGGGTGGCGAGCAACGCCACCAGCCGCTGCGGCACCTCGCCCTCGCCCAGAAGCTTCTCGAGCAGCAGCTCGGCCTTGCCCAGATTGCGCGCCCCCAGCGCGTCGGTCAGATCGAACACCCAGGCCGAAGCCAGGTCGCGCATCGCGCCGCGTACGTCGGCGACTCGCAGGCGGGTGGGATCGGCGAGCCCGACACAAAGACGATCGATCTCCTGAAGAAGCTCGCCGAAGTTGTTGCCGGCGCGGCGAACTATTTCCTCGACCGCTCCCGAATCGAAGTCGCGCACGCCTGCGGCTCCCAGCCGGTCCTCGACGATGCGCCGGGCGCGGTCGGCGTCGGGACGCCCGCCGCGCGCGACTTCGACGCGCAGGTCGCGGATCTGACCGTTCTTGGCGAACCACTTGTAGGCACGGCCCCGAGCGTCAAGAGACGGAGCCGACACCAGCAGCGTAGTGGCCGGCGGAAGCCCGGCCTCGAGAAGTGCGAACAGATCGTCGCCGAAGTCGCCGGCGCGGAGCTCCTCGTCCCCGTCCTCATCCTCTTCGAGCGAGTCCTGGGCCTTCTCCCTTGCCTCGCCCTTGGTCTCCTTCTTGGGTTTGGCACGCGGGGCGCCGCCGCGAATCCACACGCAGCGCTCGGCAGCGAACATTCCGACCTGACGCAGCGCCGCGAGCGCCTCGTCCAACGGACGTTCGCCGTGGCGGAACACTTCCAGATTGAGCGACCTGGCCTCTCCGGGGAGCACGCGCGCAATGGCCTGCTCGACCACCGGATCGACCAGCGAAGACTCGCCGAGAAACAGCAACGCTCGGGGCATCGCCGCGTCTTGCGCCTCGACCGGCCCCTTGTCCCGGGACTTCGCACTCACGATGAACTCTCGCCTTCACCGGCCGGCGCCGAGCCCGCGCCCCGACCTCGTACACGACTGTCGCGTACCAGAACCCACTCGCCCATCGCCGAGGCCAGCAGCCTTCCCCTCGAATCTCGCACCGAGGCCTCGACCCACAAGGGACCGGCTTCGGTCCCATCGACGATATGGGCACTGACCTCCAGGCCGCGGCCCACCGCCACCGGCCGCCGGTATTGGATGTTGAGCGACCGCGTCACTCCGAAGCGCCCGGCCAGTTCCAGCAGCGCCCATCCCATCGCCTCATCGAGCAGCGTAGCGACGATACCTCCGTGCACCAGGCCGTCGTATCCGGCCAGGCTGGCGTCGAGTCTGGTCTCGGCAACGACGCAGTGATCGCGACGCCGAAACTGGAGCCCGAGACCGCGCAGGTTGGCGCTTCCGCATCCGAAGCAACCTCCGGCTTTGTCGCGGCTGTCCTCGCTCTTGGTTCCCATGACGTGCCCTTCGCGAACGGTTCGGTCCTGCTGCTTCTTCACGGCCTCGAGCGGCCAGTCAAACCTGCTGCGGCGCCGGTGACCGAAGCGGCACAGCCCGCGACAGATGGCCTCGCCGGCGCCGCCACGATCGGCTGGCGTCAAGGAGTGCCACCTGTTCTAACACGCGCCGTGGATGTCCGAGCGCGGCGCATCGTCGACAGGGCGATCGAGTTGGCCGAGAAGGGCGGGTTCGAGGCCGTGCGCTTGCGCGACGTCGCGTCCGAAGCCGACGTCGCGCTGGGCACGCTCTACCGGCACTTTCGCAGTAAGGAAGCCCTTCTGATCGCGGCGCTCACAGCCGAGGTCGAGAGGCTCGAGTCGCGCATGCAGGCCAGGCCCGCACAGGGCGACACCGCGCTGGATCGCGCCAGCGTGTTCTTCCGCGCCGCTACCAAAGGGCTGATGCGCCGTCCGCGCCTCTCGCGGGCCATACTTCGAGCAGCGGCTTCGGGCGATCACGAACTGTCCGACAAGATAGCCGGTTTTCACAGCCGCGTCACCGAAATCATCCTGGCGGTGATGAACGGACCCGTGGTCGAGGACGGCACCGATGCTAGCGGCGACAATCGAGCGGTCGCGGTGCTGCTCCAACACGTGTGGTTCTCGTGTCTGATCGCGTGGGGCGGAGGTCTGATGAGCCCTGACCAGGTGATCGAGCAGATGGACGAAGCGGCTACGATCGCGATGCAAGGCGCGTCGCGACTCCCGCGAAGCTTCGACTCTCACGGCGCGGCGCCCGCCTCCACGCTCTGACCGGCGCGCGATTCCGCGCGCGCCGCGGCCTGCAACTCGCGAAACGAGTCGCCGATCGCCGCCACGAAAGCGTCCAGGTCCGGGACCAGATCCCAGTCGGCCAGTACGCCCCAGAACAGCTTGCCGGCATAACTGAACAGCGCCACGCCGAGGCCCTGGTTCTCGAGCAGATTGACCATCGGGTATATCTCGCACAATCGCGCGTCGAGCAGATAGAGTTCGATCTGCGGTCCCGGAACGTTGGTCACGACGATGTTGAACGGACGCGAGCGCGTCGACATTCGCACTGCCAGGGCCATCAGCCGCCACGTCGTCATGTCACTGACGCTGGCCAGCACCTGAGCGCCGAGCGCCTGCTTGGAATCTTTCAGTCGTGTGGTGGTGGCGCGGATACGGTCGAGCCTGGTAACCGGATCGCGCTCATCCACCGGCAGATCGGTCATCCATAGCGCGATGCGGTTGCCGAGACTGCCCCGTTCTTCGTGGGTTCGCACGCTGACCGGAACGTTGGCGCGAATGCGCAAGCCGTCGGCCGACAGCCCGCGCCGTTGCAGGAAGCGACGCACGGCCCCGGCCACGGTTGCCAGGACTACGTCGTTCACCGTACCGCCGAGCGCGTTCTTGACGTCTTTGATGTCCTCCAGATCGAGCGCCAGCCAGTCGAAACGACGGTGTGGGCCGATCGGCTGATTCCACGGCGTGGCCGAAGCTGGAAGTATGGTCGACGTCAGCGCCTCGGCCAGTCCTTCGACGTTCTCGCGCAGATCGCGTAGTGCAGAGCGCGGGTCCGTCAGTCTGGCCGGCAGTTGGCCCACCACCGAGAGCGGATCGCGAACCCTCCTCCACAGTTCCTCGGCCACCAGCGCCGCGCCCGAAGGCGCCGGGCGCGGCACGAACGCCGGTCCGTGGTCGAACAGCGTGGAGGCTAGCGGCGACATCAGAACCGTCAGCAGATCCACCCCCGAGATCCCGTCGATCATGCAGTGGTGGGCTTTCTGGATGATCGCGAAACGACTGCCGTCATCGAGCCCCTCGATCACCCAGAATTCCCACAGCGGCTTGGCGCGATCCAGACGCTGCGACTGGATGCGCGCCGCCAGACGCTTGAGCTGATCGACGGTGCCCGGACGCGGCAGGCTGGCGTGCCTGACATGGTAGGCGATGTTGAAATGGTCGTCGTCGACCCACACCGGATGATTCTCCAGCGGGACGTAGACCAGACGCTGGCGATAGCGCGGAATCAGATGCAGACGCGAGGCCACGTACTCGCGAATCCTCTCGATATCGACACCGCCCGCCGCGTTGCCCAGCGTGCCGATCTCGAGTATCGCCGTGGCCGCGATGTGCATGTGGGCCTTGCCCGCCTCCAGTTCGAGGAAGGCGTTGTCGGCGGCGGTCAAACGATCGTAAGCGTAGTGCGGCATCGAAAAATTCCCTCGCTCAAACAGGCGGGCCCGGAACCGAGCGGTCGTCTAGTAACCGACGCAGCGCCGCGCCGTCAAACCGCGCGGCGGCCCAGCAGACCGGTGGCACGGCTGAGGGCGAGCGCCTCGATGGCATCGATGCGGCGGATGGCGGTGCCCAATTCGGCCGCGAACGTCTTGCGCTTCTCTGCCAGTTCCGTCAACTGGCCACCGGGGCCGGCATCGAGCAGCCCGCGATTGCCGGCCAGACGCAGCGCGGTCTGGAACAGCACCTTCGACACCGACTCCGCGCGCATGATGCGACGTTGGAGTTGATACTGCTTGCCCAGCGCCAGGCACTGCGACAGGAAGCGGCCTTCGTCGAGTTTGTCGGCCGGATCCCGACGCGCCAGCAGGTCGGCGACCACCCGATAGGCCTCGAGGAAAGGGCGCAGCACGCGATGGGCATTGAGCGGCTTGATCTCCAGCAGTAGCGCCTCGATTTCCTTGCCGCCGGCGCGCAGTTTTCCCTGCCAGGCGCTCTCGTGCAGCGTCATCTCGTCACCCAGTTCGGACACGAACGCGCTGCGCTCGGGGAAGAAGAACTCGAACTTGAGCAGATCGCGCAGCGCCAGAGCCTGGGCCCAGAAGACCTCCAATCGGTCGCCCTCGCCCGGCGACTCGGCCGCGGCCACCACCGCCAGCTCGGCGATCGCACCGCCGACGAAGAAATGGATCACCGTGTTGCGATAGTATGCGGCGGTCAGGAACTCGTCGGAGCGGATCATGTAGACCGCTTCGGGACCTTCGGCGAAACACGACACGATGTCGTTCTCGACCAGGTGATCGAGCACGCGGCGCACCGAGTCGGAGGTTCCCAGGTCGAGCGGTTCGGTGACCGGCAGGCGGCGCCTCGCAACGTACTTGACCATGTTCTGCAGCCGCGCGGCGACCTCTTCGACAGTCGCCGCGCGATCGCCGACACCGAGCAGTGCCAGCGTCACCAGCGAGGTCGGCGTGATCGGCGTGGCGCGGTTGATGCGTACGCACACCTCGAAGGCGAGCTTTTGAAGGTCCAGGCTACGAACGTCGACCTCGCTCTCACCGTCTCGCTCTGTCTGTCCACGCGCCGGTAGCGTCTCGCGCAGCGACAGCGGTTCGCCGAACTTGATGTAGATGTCGCCGTAGCGCCTGCGCAGACGCCGCACCACGCGCAGAAACCAGCCGAAGCTCTCGCTCTCCTTGGCGCTGCCGTGCTGCTCGGCCACGTATTCTCCGACGTCCTGGATCTGGTCGTAGGCGATCGAGACCGGAAGCAGCACCACGTCCTCACTCTTGCCGCGGCGCCACGCGTCGACGACGTACGCGAGCATCCCGAAGTGCGGCGGCAGCATCTTGCCCGACCGCGAACGCCCGCCCTCAACATACCATTCGAGCGAGAAGCGCTTCTCGATCAGGTAGTCGATGTAGTGACGCAGCACGAATTTGTAGGTCTCATTGTCCTTGAACGTGCGCCGGATGAAGAACACTCCGGCGCGCCGCACCAGCGGCCCGACCGGAAAGAAGTTCATGTTGATGCCGCCGGCCGTGTGGTTGGGTGGATGGCCGTTCTCGTAGAGTGTGTACTGCAGCACCAGGTGGTCGAGGTTGGACTTGTGGGTGGGCAGGAACACCACCGGATGGCGCTGCGCCAGACTGTAGATCTCTTCGAGCCTGGCCTTGTCGTAGTGAATGTTCTCGCCGTAGCCGCGCGTGTAGAGCAGCCGGATGACGTAGGCCAGGATGTCGATGACGAAGGTGTCGTGTGTCGCCGCGATCTCGCGCAGGTAACCGGCCGCTTCGGTGGCGACCTTGGCCTGGTCGGCGCCGAGCTCGCGGGCCAGCCGCGCCGCGCCGCCGCGAAAAGCCGGACGGCTCAGGATGTCCTCTTCGACCAGCCGCGGAACCTTGTAACGGGCCCCGCGCATGCGCCTCTCGGCGCGTTCCAGCGCCAATGTTGCCTGACGCGCGATGAACTCCGAGAGTCCGGTCGTCTCTCCGACGTCGGTGCCGCCAGCCGCGCTCCAGCGGCGACGAAGGTCGCCCAGGCGAGCGGGCTCACCGACGACGATGCGGCAGCGGTTCGGGTGCAGTGTCAGGATGTAGCGCTGGCGCAGACGACCAGGATCCCGAGGGTCGCCCATCGTCACGATGTCGAATGCGCGCATCGTACGGATCCCCTCGCTCGAGGCCGCGAACCAAGCCACGCGCAGCGGCACCAACAACGGATCACCCCCCGCCGCGATCGCCGATTCGAGCGCGCCGAGCGGCGGGCGCCGCCCTCGCCTTCCGCGCGAGCTTGGGATTGCCACGACTTCAGAGCGCGAGGGGTCGAGTTCGGCCGGTCGCCGCCGATGGATCCATGCTTCGAGGTGCCTCTTCTCCAAGGCACTGGCGGCGTCCACCAGGAACACGACGCGCTCTCCTGGACGCTCTGCGACAGCCGCGGGCCACACCGGCTCACCGAACGGGTCCTTCTCGATAGTGGCCGGGTGTGCCATGACAGGTTGGCCGAGGGTACTCACTAGCGACAGTTGTAGAGCACCGGCGGGGAGCAACGCAACGCGGGCAGCTTCGTGCTAGAGTCCGCCGCCTCGACATGGAAGACCACGCGCTGCTGACACGGGAGATAGAAGAAGGACCCCGCGGGCCCCAGGTCGGCGCGTTCTTCGACCTGGACCGAACCCTGATTGCCGGCTTTTCGGCCTCCTCTTTCGTGCGCGAGTGGTTGACCGGGGGCCGCGCCGAACTCACCGACGTCGTTCAGGCAGCGACCTCGGCGCTGGCCTTCCGGCTGGGGCGCAAGAACTTCTCGGCGTTCGTGGCCGAGAGCCTGGCGATGGTCAAGGGTCTGAGCGAGGACGAGTTCGCGGCCACTGCCGAAAACATCTTCGGCCAGAGTCTGGCCGGCAACATCTACCCGGAAGCACGCGCGCTGGTCGAAGCCCACCGGGCGATGGGCCACACCGTGGCCGTGATCTCGTCGGCGACCTATTTCCAGGCCTTGCCGGTGGCGCGGGAACTCGGCATCGAGCACGTGTTCGCTACGCGGCTGGAAGTCGAGAACGGCAAACTCACCGGTCGCATCGTGCCTCCGGCCTGCTACGGCAAGGGCAAGGCCGATGCCGCCGCCGGCTTCGCGCGCGAACGAGGCATCGCGCTGGACGCCAGCTATTTCTACACCGACAGCGACGAGGACCTGCCGCTGCTGCTGGCCGTGGGCAAGCCGCGGCCGATCAATCCGAGCCCGCGCCTCCAATCGATCGCGGCCAAACGAGTGTGGCCGGTGCGAAACTTCACCAGCCGCGGCGTGCCGAGCCTCACCGACATCGTGCGGACTTCGCTCGCCATCGGCAGCCTGGTCCCGTCGTTCCTGCTGGCGCTGCCGGCGGGCCTGCTCGATGGCGACCTTCGGCACACCACCAACCTGATGGCAACGACCTGGGGAGAACTCGGCACCGCGCTGGCCGGCGTTCAGGTGACGGTCCACGGCGAAGAGAACCTGTGGTCGCAGCGCCCCGCCGTGTTCGTCTTCAACCACCAGAGCGCGGTCGACACGCTGCTGGTGTGCAAGCTGCTGCGGCGCGACTTCGTCGGCATCAGCAAGCAGGAGGTGCGCAGCTACCCGATTCTCGGCCGCGTGTTCGCGCTGGCCGGGACCATCTTCATCGACCGCTTCGATCGCAGCGAAGCGATCAAGGCCCTGCAGCCGGCGGTCAGTGCGCTGCAGCACGGACTATCGATTGCAATCGCCCCGGAAGGAACGCGCAGCATCGGTCCGCGCCTGGGCCCCTTCAAGAAGGGAGCCTTTCGCATCGCGATGGCGGCCGGCGTTCCGGTCGTTCCGATCGTGATCCACAACGCGCTCGACGCGCTGCCCAAGCACGCGATGGTGGTGCGGCCGGCCAGCGTCGAGATCAGCGTTCTCGAACCGGTTCCGACCATCTCGTGGACGCCGGAGAACCTCGGCGCCCGCATCGACGAGATCCGCGAGCGCTTCCGCCACACGCTCGGCGTCCGCGACGAGGACTGAGAGCGGCGCGATAGCGCGGTGCGCGTGCGTCGCCCTCAGCCCCCTGTTCCCTTCGTCTCAACTCGGACCGGTCGAGGAAACATGTCGCAAGCCGCGACTTGACCCCTTGCTACGTTGCTAAGCGAGCGGCACCTCGCGCGAACGACACAGCAGCAGCAACGCGCCCGCGGCCGACAGCGCCCCGACGCTGAACACGGCGCCATAGCCGGCGCCCTCGGCGATCAACCCGAGCGCGGCTGCGCCGCCCCAGGCTCCCAGGTTGAAGGCGCCCGCGAACAGCGTCATCAAACGCCCGCGCTGATCGACGCGGGTGTGCTCGAGCGCCAGTGCGCTCAGCGACGGATAGAAGACGCCGTGCGCCACCCCGAACACCGCGCCGATTCCGTAGAGTGACGTCGCACCGAAGAGTGCCACGTACGCGACGACGACGACGTAGAGCACCAGCGCCGCGGTCGCCGCCGCGCGTCGCCCCAGTCGGTCGGCTGCCCATCCGAAGAATACCCGCACCACCACCGCTGCCAGCGCGTAGGCGATGAAGAAGCCGCCGACGTCGTGATATCCCGACTCCAGCGCCAGCGGTTGCAGGAAGGTGAACATCGCGGCGAACGCGATCGCCGACAGCAGCACGACGCCGACGTAGGCGCTCGATTGTCGCGAGCGCAGCACCTGGCCCAGACCTGCACGCGCAGCCGCGTTGTTGTTCACTCGCTGCCGCTCGGCCGCGCTGCCCTGACCGAGCAGCAACGCCGAGACTAGCGCCGCGATCACGGCAAGACCGAACACCGCGGGCCAGCCGACCGCGTCGGCCAGCGGTTCATCGATGGCCGGTGCCACCGCGTTCATGATCAGCATCGCGCTGCCCGACAGTCCCATCGCTTCGCCGAGACGCGGCGCCGGAGCCATCTCCACGATCAACGTCGACATCGCCGCCATCTGCATCGTGAAGGCCACTCCCTGCAGTGTGCGCAGCAGATAGAGCATGACCCCGACGCTGTCTACGCAGATGAATGCCGCCGCCGTGGCCGCCATCAGCAACGCCGCCACGGTCAACAGAGTGCGCCGCGAGACGCGGTCGATGCACGAGCCGAGCCCCAGCGTTGTCACGACCGCGGCCGCGCCGAAGACGCCGGCGACGGCGCCGATCGTTCCCGGACCCGCGCCCAGTTCGACGGCGAGGTACTTGGGCAGCAGATGGAAGCTCGAGAACGCGAAGCCGAAGGCGCTGGCCGCGCACAGCAGGCGCACGAACGCCGGTGTCCACAGCGCCTCTCGCCGAAGTATGGCCAGGCTGCCTAGCGCCGCGGAATCTTGTTCGAGAATCGAATCGCGCATCATCTCTCTCCGGCCTTCGTGCCGGCGGTGAAACCGGCCTTGCCTCGGCGAAGAGAGATGCGAGAGGAGTCCGCGTCACCCTTCGGCCTGGCTTTGGCGAAGGGTTGCGGTCCAAGGAGTCGAACGACTCAGGCGAACCCAAACGCCTTCGCGCGGTGCCAGCGACCGCAGACGAAAAGCATCGGATAGGCTTTGGGCGTTACGACGAACATGACGAAGCGTCGGTTGTACGCGGGCAGGCGCCGCGGGTCAAGGCGAAGCGTCCAGACCAGCGAACCTCACGGGCAGTTGGATCCGCCTGGTGCCTCGAACGGAACCGTGGGATCGGACGCGCAACGGCTCTCGAACTCGGTATCGAGGAACAGACGCTGCGGACCCGGTAGTCCCACCGATGCGTTGATGCCGGCGTCGGCGGTTGCGCCAACACAGAACGTCGAAACCAGTTCGGTACCGTAGACGCCACTCTCCTCGCCCGGGCCGTAGATGCCGTGGGTTCCCACCGCCTGCAGCGGGTCGGGATAACAAGCCCGAAGCTGGAGGTGCGCGCAGCTCCCGCAGTCGCCGCCCGGGCAATCGGCGTCCAACGCGTCGCAGTCGCCCTGCGCGATGCACGGCAGCAGTCCGCGCCCGTTGCTGCGCAGCAGACCGTCGCAGAACGAGTCGGGCAGATCCGCGTCGCAGGTCCCGGTGTGTGCGCCGGCGGCGGCGGTACATACTCCGTCACTGCATCCGTTGGCATGCGCGGGAGGGCCTGTGTTGGCCGAGCAGGTCCCCGCTCCGAGCGCAGCGCACTCGGCGTCCGAACTGCAGCCGATAGAGGTGTCTCCTGAGCACTGCAGGCAGAACACCGGACTTGCCCCGTCGAGAAGGTCGGCTCCGATCGTCGGCGAGGCGACCGACGTGAGACCAAGTGTCACCAGCAGGCCGGCCCCCGAAATGTTGGTCGCCGCCTGCGGCAGGCACTCATAGCTCACCGGACCGAAATCCGGACTCACGGCGTTGCTGTCGCAGGCGAGCGTGTCGCGTGCGCCGCCCGAGCAGGTCCCCCCTCGCAGACCATCGTTGGCGGTCGGATCGCCGAGACACACCGGACACGGCTGGGTCTGCGAGATCCCCAGGTAAACGACCGCGCGATCGGACACCGTGGTCGTCACGGCTCCGGTCCCGCCGTCGGCGATACCGTCGAGATCCTCCGTAAACTTGTTGACGACGCAGGCCGGTGCATCCGCAGCGGAGACCGGTAGCGGCGGCATCGCGAAGCAGGTGCAACCGCCACCGGCGCAGTCGTCGGCGTCGAGGCCATTGATGGTGTCGCAGTGGATGGTCGGGTCGCCGTCGCAGCGGCAGAACGAGTTCCCCTGGCTCTTGACCGGAGCGAGGGTCACGGCGCAATCGAGACAATCGTCGTCGCAGGCCAGATCCACCGCGCCTTCGAACCCGTCCACCAGATCGGCGTCGTGACCGAGGCCGTTGTAACCGATGTCGATGTTGGTGACCGTCTTCTTCCTGCCGTTGCCGGCGTTGAGAAGATACGCGACGTGACCGAGCTTGCAGGTGTCGGGCAGTTCGTATGCAGCCGCGATCAGTCCTGCGCCGAGACGCCCACCGACACTGCCGCCCACGCACTCTTGCAGTTGTTCGACGCTCTGTCCGCACATGTCGAGCCTGGCGAGCTCGGCCAGCGGAACATCACAGTGCCTGGCGATCGCGTCTTCGAGACTGGTGCGGCCGGCGGCGATCCTGCCGTCGTCGTAGTAAACACAGCCGTAGCTCACGCCTTCGCCGGCCTGATCAGCGGCCGACTGACACTTGCGCCGGACCTTGCCGACCGTCGTGGTGTACTTGGCCAGAGCCTTGCCGATGGTCTTGCGGCAGGTGGCGGCCCCCGCGGTGACATCCTCTTCGGTCATTCCCAGCGCGACGTCCGTGGCTCCGTCCACCAGCGAGGCGACGAGGTTGAGCAGGCAATCGGTAGCTTCGTAGAAATCGTCGATACCGACCGTTGCGCCGTCATCATCGAGGCTGGAGCGCGGCGACGGGCACCTCGCGTACTGAGCGAGCACGCCGACGAGATCGGCGGGACACGCCGCGAGCATCGTCCGCGACGCCCGGTCGTAGGCGCGCGACATCTTGGTCCCCGACATCAGCAGAGGGTCATTGCACTCCTCGTCGGGCGGAACCTTGCCTGCGGTCCGCTTCACGTAGCAGGCAGCGATGGTCTTCAGTGATGCTGAAGTGTACTTGATCAGGCTCTTGGCGATGGCGTCGCGGCATTCGGCTTCAGCCACGCTTTGTGCAGATGTCGGAGAGGTGGTCGCCACGATGATCGCGGTCATCACCATTGCCACGCACGTGCAGCGAGTACGCTTGTTCATGAGCTCACCTCCCCATGGTCCGAGCGATGCTACTCAGGACATGCGAGGTAAGCGACGAATCGTCGCGCGTTTCTCCCGGCGCAACGAAAAATCCACTCGGAACTTAGATCAGCCAAAGCCTGCGTCGACGCGCGTCGCAACTTCGACTGCGAACTTCACGACTCGAGCTGCTCGACGATCCACGAGTAGGTGGCCACCGCCGGCGGCAGACCGATGGTGCTCGCCGCCAGCGCGGCCACGTGACGAAGCTGCGCCGGCGTGCAGCCGGCTTCCTTGGCCTTGCGCACGCACGAATGGACAGCGCCTTCCTTGCCCGCGCCCACGGCGATCGCCAGCTTGAGCAGCCGCACAGTGGGACGTTCGAAAGGCCCCTGCTCTTCCTCTTCGCGCATCAGGTCCCAGGCCTGGCCGAGCCTCGGGAATTCCTTGACGAACGAGTTGTAGGTCTTGGGCGGTTTCGTGGCCTTCGCCGGGGTCTTCGTGGAAGTCTTCGTTGAAGTCTTGGTGGTTTTCTTCTCTGCCATCGCTCGCTTGCTCCGTCGTCTCGATACGTTTGTCGGGTTGGGTCGTCGTCAGTCGTCGGTCGCCGTCGCGCTCCGAGTGGGCGCGGGTGTCACCAGGTTGCGAGGACGCCCGTGCAAGAACGCTGCGACGTTCACGGCGCTCTCATGCATCAAACGCTGGCGTGCGGCCAGTGTCGACCACGCCATGTGCGGCGTGATCACCGCGCCGGGCGCGGCCAGCAACGGGTTGTCGTCGCGCGCGGGCTCCACCGACAGCACGTCCAGAGCCGCAGCCGCGGGCCGGCCGCTCGCGAGCGCGGCCGCCAGGGCCTGCTCGTCGATCAGCGCGCCGCGCGACGTGTTGATCAGGATGCTCTGCGGCTTCATCCGCGCGAGCAGATCGGCGTTGACGAAGGCCGCGGAGTCGCGCGTCAGCGGGCAGTGCAGGCTGACCACGTCAGACTCGGCGAACACGCGATCGGTCGTCGCCCACTCGAAAGATGCATAACCGGCCGGCCGTGAACGGCTCGGGCTGGACGCCAGGACTTTCATCCCGAACGCGTGGGCGAGTTCCCCGACGCGCGATCCGATCAATCCGTGGCCGACGATTCCCATGGTCTTGCCGGCCAGTTCCGAAGTCGGCCGCGTCCAGAAACAGAAATTCTCGCTGCGCTGCCAGCGTCCGGCCCGGACCGCGCTCGCATGTTCGCCGACCGCGTTGGTGATCTCGAGCAAGAGTGCGAAGACGTGCTGAGCCACCGAGTCGGTCGCGTACTCGGGAACGTTGCAGACCGCTACGGCGCAACTCGCCGCTGCTTCGATGTCGACGACGTTGGTGCCGGTGGCGGTGACCGCTATCAATCGTAGTGCCGGGAGCGCGCGGATAGACGCCGCCGCGAGCGGCGTCTTGTTGACCAGCAGCACCGTGGCCCCCGCCGCCCGTTCCAGCACACTGGCCGGCGGCGTGCGATCGTAGACCAGCAGCTCGCCGAGCGCCGCGACTTCGTCCCATGGGTTGTCGCCGGGACTCTCCCCGACTCGATATCCGGGATTGAGCGTGGCGCCGTCCAGCACCACGATCCGCGTCCGCTCTTGCCGCTGCGCTGCTTGCATCACCACCAAGACTCGCGTCTTTGTACCTGCGGCGCCGGCGCGCGCAAAGGAGTTGCCCATGCCTCTGTCTGCGATCCCCCTCTCCTCGGTCACCAGGTTCGGCCTCGGCCTGCAGCGTCCCGAAGACGTAGTGGTCGGGGCTGACGGCCGCGTGTGGGCTTCCGACCAGGCCAGCGCCTGCGCCGAAATCCGCCCCGACGGGACCTTGCGCCGCGTGGGCAAGGCCGGCGGCGCGCCCAACGGCATCAACATGGACCGCCACGGGCGCATCGTGATCGCCAACTTCTTCGACGGGCCAGTGCAGCGTCTCGACGTCGAGACCGGGCATGTCGAGGTACTGTGCAGCGAGGTCGAAGGCGTGCAACTTACCGCTTCGAACTATCCGCTGGTCGACAGCAAGGGGCGGATCTGGTGCACCAACTCCACGTTCGCCAGCCCCTGGGAGGCGGCGCTGGACGGACGCGCCGATGGTTTCGTGTTCCGGATCGAGACCGATGGCAGCGCGAGAAAGCTCGCCGGCGGTCTGCAGTTCGCCAACGGCATCGCGATGGACGCCGACGAGTCGCACCTGTACGTGTGTCAGACCACCGGCTGTAACGTCGTTCGCTACGCGATCGGCGCAGACGGAAGTCTCGGCCGCGCGGAGCCATACGGGCCGAAGCTCGGTGCCTCGATTCCTGCCGGGGCCAGTGCCACCGAGCTACCGCCCGCCGAACTGCTGCGAACCCTCGGCCTGACCGACGGCTGCGGCTTGGACGCCGAAGGCAACCTGTGGGTCACGCTGGTGACGGCGAACAAGATCGTCGCGATCAAGCCGAGCGGCGAAGTCGTTACGATGCTGGAAGATCCCGGCGGCACGCTGATGAACCATCCGACCAACGTGAGCTGGGGAGGCGCCGACATGTGCGACCTCTACGTCGGCAGCATCGCCGTCGACTACGTCCTCAAGATGCGAAGTCCCGTGCCGGGGCTGCCGCTGGTCCACCAGCGCTAGCGCCCGACTTGCATCAACCGCTGCCCGCAAACGCCACGCCGTCGCGCCGGCCGCGCGGCGCGTGTCAGACTTTCGGAATCTCGGTCGCGCGCGGCCCCGTCAGGTCCTCGAACATTTCGGCGTAAGCGCCGCGTTTGAGCACACCGAAGGCGTCGCGGCTCTTGGCAGCCAGCGGTCTGACCTTCTCGAGCGCTAGCGCAACGACTTCGTTCTCGCCGCCAGCCAGGTCGGCAATACCCATGCGTAGCGCATCGCCGGCTCCGATGCGTGCGCCGGTCAGTACCGTGTCGCGAAACACCCGGCCTCCGAGTCTCTCTTTGATCAGCGTGCGCATGCCGAGCACCAGCGGCATGCCCAGGTCGAGTTCGGGCAGACAGAAGAACCCGCGGTCGCTGCGCATCACGCGCCAGTCGTGGGCGAGCGCGAGCATCCCACCGCCCGCAAAAGCGTGCCCGTTGATCGCCGCGCAAGTGGCCATCGGCAGGAACGCGATGCGAGCGAACAGGCGCAGCACTTCGGCGAGGAACCCGATCGAAACCGCGTGCTCCTGCTGCGAGAGCCAGTCCAGATCCAGGCCGTTCGAATAGAACTTGCCCTCTCCGGTGGTGACCAGCGCGGCGGCGCCACGGCTGCCTTCGACCTCGTCGAGCACCGCGTTCATCGCCGCAAGGAAGCCCGGATTGAAGCGGTTCTCGCCCAACTTCATCGTTACGACGAAAACGTCGCCGTCGCGTGTCAGTTCGACATCGGCCACTGAAGCTCTCCCTGGAGTAGCGTTTCTGCCACGACTCGCCCGCGCGCCACGCCGCACGCTTTGGCACGGCGCAACGCACGCGGCGCGTGAGGAGACGGCGTTCTCGCCGTCCTCTCGCGCGCCGCACATCGCGAAATCCGCGTCAGTCCTTGCGGTACATGGTCACGACGGCAGCGCCGCCGAGACCGAGGTTGTGCTGAAGACCGACCTTGGCACCTGCCACCTGACGCTTCTCGGCCAGGCCGCGAAGCTGCCAGTTGAGTTCGGCGCACTGGGCCAGCCCGGTAGCACCGAGCGGATGCCCCTTGGAGATCAATCCGCCCGACGGATTGACCACCCACTTGCCGCCGTAGGTCACGGCACCCGAGTCGATCAACTCGCCGCCCTTGCCTTCGGCGCAAAGCCCCAGAGCCTCATACGTGATCAGTTCGTTGGTAGAGAAGCAGTCGTGCAGTTCGATGACATCGACGTTCTCGGGGCCGAGCCCCGACTGTTTGTAGACTTTCTGCGCGGCGTTGCGGCTCATGTCGGCGCCGATCAGCTTGATGCACGAGTGCTCTTCGAACGAAGACGGGTAGTCGGTGGACATCGCCTGGCCGACGATCTCGACCGCGTTCTTCTCGAGCCCGTGCTTCTTGACGAAGTCTTCGCTGGCCAGAATCGCCGCGCCGCTGCCGTCCGAGGTCGGGCAGCACTGCAGCTTGGTCAGTGGACCGTAGACCGGCGTCGCGTTCAGGATGTCGTCGAGCGAGTACTCGTCGCGGAACTGCGAGTACGGGTTGTTGACCGAGTGCTTGTGGTTCTTCAGACCGATGCGCGCGAACGACTCTTTGGTCGTGCCGTAGCGCTCCATGTGTTCGAGACCGGCGTTCCCGAAGAACTGCGGAGCGCCGGGGGCGGCGGCCAGCCCGCGCAGCGCCACCATCTCGGTGAAATGCTTGTCCATCGGGTTGGTGCGGTCCTGGTACTTCACGCCCAGTGAGCCTTTCTCCATCTTCTCGAAGCCGATCGCCATCGCGCACTCGACCAGCCCGCCTTCGATGAACTGCTTGGCCATGAACAGCGCCGTCGAACCGGTCGAGCAGTTGTTGTTGACGTTGTAGATCGGCACGCCGGTGATGCCGAGCTCGTAGACCGCGCGCTGCCCGCAGGTCGAATCGCCGTAGCAGTAGCCCACCGCCACCTGCTCGATCTTGTCGAAGCTCACGCCGGCATCGGCCAGCGCCTTGGTCCCTGATTCCTTGGCCATGTCCGGGTAGTCCCAGGCTTTGGATCCGGGCTTCTCGAACTTGGTCATGCCGACGCCGACGACGAACACTTTCCTGCCCATGGCAGCCTCCTTCTATGACGGTTGGTGCCCGCAACGGCGCGGTGCACGATCTTGCAATTGCACGGGCCGCGGTCCAAAGCGAGCGGCAGGGATGGTCGCACCGGGCGACCCGGGCTCGGGGTCGCGAGAGCGGCCCGTGCAGCCAGGCCGCGACCTCCCTCGCCATTGCGATGCGCGCGTGGCGCTGGTTCAATGCCGCGCCCTTGGCGGCGCGGCCGCGTTGGCCGCGCTCCGAGGCGCCAAACGAGGAAAAGAACATGGCCGAGCAGTTCGAGCTTACCGACGACATGAGGGCGCAGATCGGCAAGAAGTCCCCGCCTTGGGACTACGAGGTGACCACCACCAGCGTGCGCATGTTCGCGCGCGGCGTCGGCTACACCGACCCGGTCTACTTCGACGTGGAAGCCGCCCGCAAAGCGGGCTACCGTAGCCTCCCCGCTCCGCCTACCTATCTCGGCACGCCGGTCTTCATTCCCGGACGCTGCAGCGATACCTTCAGCGGGCCGGGCGAAGGTCTGCCGCGCGTCGACCACGGCCTCAAGGGCATTCTCGACGGCGGCACCGAGACCGAAGTCTTCGAGACAATCTGCGCGGGCGACAACCTGGTCGCGGTGCAGGAGCTGATCGATCTGAAGGTCGGCTCCAGCGCCTCGATCGGCAAGATGCTGATCATGACCGCCGACACCAGCTACACCGACAAGGCCACGGGCAAACTGGTCGCCAGGCAGCGCGCCCAGGTCATCTATTACTGAGCGACGACACGGGAGAACCAGCGATGCTGCGTTTCGACGACATCAACGAAGGCGACGCTCTACCCGAGCTGCGCAAGACGCCCACCCTCCAGAACCTGGTCAAGTACTCGGCCGGCAGCGGCGACTTCAACCCCCTGCATCACGACTACAACTTTCCTCAGGCCAAGCAGATAGGCTCGATCATCGTGCACGGGCGCTTCAAGTACGCCTCGCTCGGCGAACTGGTCTCGAACTGGGTCGGACATGGCGGCCGTATCCTCGAGATCTCGTGCCAGTACAAAGGAATGGATCTGCCGAACAAGGAGTTCGTCTGCCGCGGCGTGGTGAAGAAGAAATCGATCGAAGGCGGGCGCAAAGTCGTCGAAGTCGACGTGTGGACCGAGAACGCCGAGGGCAAGAAGACCACGCCCGGCTCGGCAGTGGTCGTCTTCCCCTGAGCAACCGGTGTGCACGCCGGTCTGAGCGCAGCCATGCGCGCGTGGCGCAGTGCTCCGCGGCGCCGCATCCGTGGCGGTCACGCCAGCGGTGGCACTCCAAGATCGGCGTCGCGCTCGATCTCGGCCCACTTCACGGCCTTCCAGCGCTCGAACTCGGGACCGTCCCAGGTCCGGTAGTCGCCGCGCGCATAGGCCTGCGCGTTGCGCCAGTAGAGCCAGGCATTCAAACGGTTGTCGCGCGCGCAGTCGCGGCGGCGCACCACCTTGGCGGGAATTCCCGCGATGATCGAACCAGATTCGAAGACGCAGCCCTCCGTGACCACCGCGCCGCCGGCGACGATCGAGCCCTCGCCGATCACCGCCCCATCCATCAACACCGCGCCGACTCCGACCAGACAATGGTCGCCGAGCCTTGCGCCGTGGACGGTGGCGTGATGGGCAACCGAACAGAAGTCACCGATGATGGTCGGATGCTGGTAGCCGACGTGGATCATCACGAAGTCCTGCAGGTTGCTGATGCGACCGACGCGAACCTCGTGACATTCGCAGCGCACGACCGCGTTGAACCACACTGAGGACCCCTCGCCGATGGTCACCTTCCCGTGCACAGTGGCGCTGGCCGCGATGAAGACGCTGGGGTGAATCGCTTGCACGAGCGTCTCCATGCCGCAGCCGCCGCGTCGCCGCAACAACGACGCGACTCGGGGCCGCAGTCTCAGCCCTTGGCGCGCGCGCTGCCGCTGTGGGCCGCGGTCGCCGTGGCAACGGTGGTGTTCGCGTTCGTCTACCCGCCATTCGGCGTCGGACCGCTGGCGTTTCTCGCCGTGACCCCGATCGCACTGGTCTTCCTGGATCCGCTGGTACGCTGCTCGACTGCGAAGGCCGCGGTGGCGGGCCTGGTGTTCGGCGAACTGGCGTCGCTCGCGATCGTCGGCCCGTGGATGTACTCGGCCGCCTCGATCTACTTCGCCCGCAGTACGACGTTCGCGCTCGCGTTCACCGCCTTCATCAACGCGACCAACGTCGCCATCTACTATGCACCGACGTTCGCACTGCTGCGGATGCTGGCCGGAACCTCGGCGCTGGTCCGGGTGCTGGGCAGCGCCGCAGTCTGGACGACTCTCGAGTACGTCAGGGCCAACACCCTGCTCGGCAATCCGTGGGCGCTTCTTGGTCAGGGACTCTACGATGTCCCCCTACTACGCGAGGCCGCCGGAATCGGCGGAGTCTGGCTGCTGACGTTCGCGTGCGCCGCCGCAGGAGCGGGCCTCGGCGTGGCGCTGCAGCCGGCGATCGCTCCGCGGCAGCGGCGACGCGCGATCGGCGCGGCGCTCGCGGCTCCACTGGCGCTGTTGCTGTGCGGGTTCGTCTCACGAGCGATCGCTCCGCAGCGCGCAGTGGCGGGAATGGGCCCGCTGCGCGTGGCAGTCGTGCAAGCCGAGATCGACAGCGCCGACCTGTGGAAGCCCGAGCTTCGCCTCGCGCATGTCGAGAGCTATCTGGCGCTTACCCGTACGCTCGCACCAGGTAGCGTCGACCTGGTCGTCTGGCCCGAGAATGCGATTCCCTTCCTGCTCGATGCGGACCTGCGCACGCGCGCGGTTGTGGCCGACCTCGCGCGCGGACTCGACGCCGCGCTGCTGGTCGGAGCACCGCGCAGCGAAACATCGAGCTTCGCAGGCGCGGCTACAGCCCGGTTCTTCAACAGCGCTTTCTTGTTTCCCGCCGACGGCGGCGCACCGAAGGCCTACGACAAAGTGCGCCTGCTGCCCTATGTCGAAGCCCTCCCGTCGCTGCTCGGTCGCGCGATCGATACGCCGTCCGACTGGCAGGCCGGCGCCGGCTACTCTGCCGGCACCGGCACTGTGTTGTTCGACGTACGCAGTTGGCGAATCGCACCGCTGATCTGCCTGGAGGCCGTCTATCCGCAGTACGCGCGCGCGGCGGTGAGCGCCGGCGCCGACCTTCTGGTCAATCTTTCCAATGACGCGTGGTTCAGCGGCGGCGCCGGACCCGAGCAGCACTTCGCGATGAGCAGCCTGCGCGCCGTGGAGAGCCGGCGCCCGCTGGTACGCGCCGCCAACGGTGGCGTGTCGGGCGCAGTCGACGGGGGCGGAAACCTGGCCGGGCCGACG
This sequence comes from Deltaproteobacteria bacterium, assembly GCA_016218925.1. Classification (GTDB taxonomy): domain Bacteria; phylum Desulfobacterota; class Binatia; order UBA1149; family CAITLU01; genus CAITLU01. The sequence continues at coordinate 86,321 of JACRCR010000054.1, forward strand.
CTTCGCCGCACCCGCGGCGTGGCCGTCTACACCCTGGAAGTACCGCCGGCGGCTCACACGCTGCAGCAGCGCGTGGGCGATTGGTTCGCGGCGCTGAGCGCGCTCGTCGCGGCGACGTGCCTGCTGAAGGCGCGCCGGGACGGGACCCGGATCACTTAGGGGAACCTGAAGCCTCGGACTCCGGCTCAAAGACCTTCGCGAGGGGGAAGCAGCAGACGCGTGGCCTTGCGCAGAAACGACATCTGACGCTGCAACGCCTCGTCGCTGGTCGGATCCAGTCCGAAGGCCTGCTGCATCAGCGGCGCCATCGCGAAGTAGCCGAGCACCAAGTTCTGAAAGGCGACCAGCAGCAACGGCAACTCTTCGGGAGTCCAACGCTCCTCGGCCTTGCTCTTGCTGAGCGCCTCGAGCCCGCGCGAATAGATGGGTTCGAGCCAGCGGCCGCCGATGCGCACCAACCGCTCTCCGCCGGCCAGCGCCTCGTACTGCACGAGCTTGGCCAGGTTGGGATGCTGCGCCAGGTGCAGCACCACGCGGTCGAGCGCCCTCTCGTCGGCGTCCGCGGGACTCTCTTCACTGACCAGTTCCGAAACCAGTTCCAGAATCGGCCGCAGGCCGCGCTCCAGAACCGCCTCGTAGAGTTCCTCTTTCCCGGCAAAATGGTTGTAGAGACTGGCGGCGTTCAGTCCAACGCCCGCGGCGATGTCGCGCACCGCGGTCCCAGCCAGGCCCTTGTCGGCGAACAGGTGCTCGGCGGAATCCAGAATGCGCTGGCGAGTGCTCTTCACGTCCGAGTTTGCGGCAGTCGACAACAGCTAGGTCCCCTTGCGGCTTGCGTCTATGAGAGTCGGAAATTCCGTCGCTACCACCGACCGGAACGAGCCCTCAGCCTCGCCCGCCGGCAGCTTGCCCGAGGTATTGATATTTCGCCCATCCACCCGATCGGCCGCCAGTTCAAGCTCGCTCCACCCCTCGCCTGCCCGACGCCTGCCGGCCATGACGGACGCGCGAGTCTAGGTCGGCTGCGAAGCTGAAACCAAACCGACGCCACCAGCGTCGCGCCGGCAGGACGCCACGTGCGCTTAACTGGACACGCCGGCGCAGCTACAGTGCCGTCACTATGAAAGTCGTGGTCGACTACGATCTGTGCGAAGCCAACGCGATCTGTATGCGGATCGCGCCCGACATCTTCAAGGTGGACGACAAGGACGCCTTGCACATCCTCCAGCAGCACCTGCCGGAAACCGCCAGGGCCAAAGTGGCCGAAGCCGTGCGCCGTTGCCCCCGCCAGGCCCTGTCGATCGTCGAAGACTGACGGCGCCTATCGGCTAGCGGGGCCGGTCACGCGTGCGCCCGCTCGCGCGACGGCTGGCACTGCGTCGAGACCCGCTGCGCCCAGTGCCGGCTTGCTTTGCTGGGGGTCGATCGTTACACGAACTGGTCCCGGCGGCCCTCTCCCTGCGCTGTCCCCGCCGGCCAAAGGATCAGCGGCGTGGCTTCGCACCTGGAAGAAAAACTCCAGCACGACATCGACCGAATCCGCGACAAAGTGCGCGAGATGGCTGACCTTGCACTGCGTGGCCTCGAGGATTCGGTGCGCGCGCTGACGACCGGTGACACCAAGCTGGCCTACACCGCCATCCTGCGTGACTCGCGGGTCGACGACCTCGAGAGCATGGTCGACGCGATGTGCGTCGAGTTCATCGTGCGCCACATCCCGGTGGCTACCCACCTGCGCTTCGTCCATTCGGTGGCCAAGATCGTCAGCGTGCTCGAGCGGGTCGGCGACTACGCCGAAAGCATCAACCGCCAGGCGATCCTGCTGAGCCACGGCGAAAAGGGGTTTGACTACAGCGACTTCGAGCAATTGGCTGGCGTGGCGGTCGAGATGACGCGCCAGGCCGTGCGGTCGTTCCTCGACAGTGACCTGACGCTGGCCAGGCGCACGATCGAACTGGACGCCAAGGCCAACCGCATCCACCAGAAGATATACAAGCGACTCGAAGCCGAGATCCCGGTCGGCTCCGACGACCTCTCGCGGCTGTTCTCGCTGCTGTCGGTGTCGAACCGCTACGAGCGGGTGGCGGACCAGGCCGTCAACATCTGCGAGGAAGTTTTCTACATGCTTACCGGCGAGGTGGTAAAGCATCGCTCGAAGGGTGACGCGAGCATTCTGTTCGTTTCCTCGGGCTCCTCTTGCCTTGCCCAGATCGCCGAAGCCGTCGCGTCGACGCTCGGCGGCAGCCAGTTCGCGTTCGCCTCCGCCACCACCGGGCCCGGATCGCCCGATCCCGCGGTGGTCGATTTCATGGCGAGGCGCGGCATCAACGTTGCCGGACAGATTCCGATGACGGTAGATGCCGTTGGCAGCCTCGAGAACTACCGCGTCGTGGTCGCTGTCGACCGGGAAGCGGCCCGCGCTCTGGCCTCACGCACCTTCGGCTTCCGCACCGTGGTGCTCGAGTGGGACATCGACGACCCCAGCCGGGGTCTAGGGGTCGAGGAGACGCAGGCCAAGGCCTACGCGGCCCTGTTCGACGAACTGCTCGAACGCACGACGGTGCTGATCCAGAGCCTGCACGGTACCGTGTCGGCGCTCGGAACGTCCAAGTAGGAGGGGACCATGAACGGGATGAACAGGAGGGGCATAGTCGCAGTGTTGCTCGTCGCCGCGACCGCTGCGGCGGCGTGTTCGCGCGGCGACTCCTCGCGCGTGCTGATCCAGAACAAGGGCTCCGACACACTGGTCAACCTCGCCCAAGCCTGGGCCGAGCACTACCGGACGGTCAAGCCGGGCGTTGCCATCGCGGTCAGTGGCGGAGGCAGCGGCACCGGAATCGCCGCTCTGATCAACGGCACCGTCGACATCGCCAACGCCAGCCGTGAGATGCACGCCGAAGAGAAGGAACAAGTGCGAGCGCACAACGGCAAGGACGCGATCGAACACCGCGTCGCGCGCGATGCCATCGTCGTCTACATCAGCAAGAGCAACCCGATCGCGAAGATCAACGTCGCCGATCTCGCGTGCATCTATGCCGAAGACGGGACCTGCCAGTCGTGGACCGCGCTGGGCGTGGAAGTGCCGGGCTGCGCAGACCAGAAGATCATCCGCGTGAGCCGCCAATCCAACTCGGGAACCTACGAGTTCTTCCGCGACGCCGTGCTCGGCAAGGGTCGCGATTTCAAGCTCGGCTCGCGCGACATGCAGGGCAGCAAAGACGTCGTCGATCTGGTGGCCAAGACGCCGTGCGCGATCGGATACAGCGGAATGGGCTACGTCACCGCCGACGTCAAGGTGCTGTGCCTGGCCAAGGATGCGTCCTCCCCTTGCGTCGCGCCGACGCCGGAGAGTGCCAAGTCGGGCGAGTATCCGTTGTCGCGCTGGCTCTACATGCTGACGCTCGGCGAGCCCCAGGGCGACGTCAAGGGATACCTGGACTGGATCCTCTCGCCGGCGGGCCAGCAGATCGTCGTGCAAAGCGGCTTCGTCCCGGTGAACTGAGCCCCGACTTCGCATGGGAAACGACCGCGAACACGCGGGCGCGCCGCGCGACCTCGGTCGAAGCCGCGCCGCCGTCGCCGCCGAACGTGTGATCGAAGCGCTGATCCGCATCTGCGGCTTCAGCGCGATCTTCTTCGTATTCTCGATCTTTCTGTTCGTGGCTCTGTCGGGCAGCGACTTCATCGTCAATCGCCTGGACCTGCACGAGTTCCTGCTGAGCCCGGAGTGGGTACCGACGTCGGTTTCCAACAAGCGCTACGGAACGCTGGCGCTGACCATCGGAACCTTCAGCGTCACCGGGCTCGCGATGCTGATCGCGGTTCCGTTCGGGCTCGGCTCGGCCATTTTCGTTTCCGAGTTCACCGGCGGGAAGGTCAAGGAAGTCCTCAAGGTCGTCATCGAGCTGCTGGCGGCGATCCCTTCGGTGGTGTGGGGTTTCGTCGGCCTGGTCATCATGAATCCGCTGATCATCGCGGTGTTCGATGCTCCGATCGGACTCAACGTGCTCAACGGCGGGATCCTGCTCGGGCTGATGAGCGTGCCGATCATCGTTTCGATCGGCGAAGACGCGATCAAGGCGGTGCCGGATTCGTATCGCGAGGCCTCGATGGCGATGGGAGCAACGCGCTGGCAGACCGTCGTGCACGTGCTGTTACCCGCGGCCCGCAGCGGCCTGCTCGCCGCCGTCCTGCTCGGCGTCGGCCGCGCCATCGGCGAGACCATCGCCGTGTTGATGGCGACCGGCCACGCGGTGCAGATCCCGCACAGCCCGCTCGACTCGGTGCGCACGCTGACCGCGACCATCGCATCCGAGCTCGGCGAGACCTCGCGGGGCAGCGATCACTACCAGGCGCTGTTCACCATCGGGATACTGCTGTTCGCACTGACTTTCGTCGTCAACCTGAGCGCGGACCTCATCGTTCGCGGCGTCCGCGGCGAGCAGCGATGAACGGCGCCCTGCCCTTCGCGACCACCGATGTGACCCGCGCCAGCCGGCGCCGCGAGAGCGCCGTCCGCGGGCTTCTCGGCATCGTCACGGCACTGCTGATATTGCCGCTCCTCGCCATCCTCGGTCTGCTGATCAGGCACGGCGCGCCGGCACTGACGATGGATTTCCTGCTGACCGCACCGGCTGCCGGAATGACGGCCGGCGGCATCTTCCCGACCATCGTCGGCACGCTGTGGCTGGTCGGCGTCTCACTGGCGGTGGCTGCGCCGATCGGAGTGCTGGCGGCGATCTACCTGAACGAGTACGCCGGAGATCACTGGGGAACCCGCATCGTCAATCTCGCAATCGTAAATCTTGCGGGAGTGCCGAGCATCGTGCACGCGCTGTTCGGTGTCGGCGCCTTCGTGCTGTTCCTGCACCTGGGCACCAGCATCCTGTCGGCTTCGCTGACGCTGGCGATCATGACGTTGCCGGTCATCATTGCCAGTACCAAGGAAGCGCTGGCTGCCGTGCCGATGTCGTTCCGGCAGGCGTGCTGGGTGCTGGGAGCGTCGCGATGGCAGACCATTCGCCACGTGGTGTTGCCCAATTCGATCCAGGGCATCCTGACCGGCGTCATCCTTCAGGTGTCGCGCGCGGCCGGCGAAACTGCGCCGGTCATGTTCACCGGTGCCGCGTTCTATCTTCCGTTCCTGCCGCAGTCGGTGCACGATCAGTGCATGGCCCTGTCGATGCACCTGTTCACGCTCTCGACGCAGGTGCCGGGGGTTCCGGAGGCGCTTCCGTACGCAACAGCGCTGGTCCTGGTCGGGCTGGTGATGAGCGTCAACCTGACGTCGATCGTTCTGCGCAGCTACCTGCGCTCGCGTAGGAAATGGTGAGACCCGCCGCCAAGATCGAAATCCGCGGCTTGAGCGCGGCATACGGCGACCGGGTCGTGCTCGAGGACGTGTCGCTCGACGTCCATGAAGGCGAGATCCTGGCAGTCATCGGGCCGGCCGGCGCCGGCAAGACCTCGCTGCTCAACTGTATCAACCGCATGTCGGATATGATCCCGGGCATGAAGGTCGAGGGGTCGATCCGCGTCGACGGCCGCGAGGTCCGCGATTTCCGCGACGCGAGCGACCTTCGCCGCCGCATCGGCGTGGTCTTCCCGTTGCCGGTCGGACTTCCCATGTCGATTTTCGACAACGTCGCGTTCGCGCCGCGCATGGGTGGTATGCGCGACAAGAAGAAGCTGGCCGAGCTCGTCGAGCGCTGCCTTCGCCAGGCCGCACTGTTCGACGAGGTCAAAGACCGGTTGGGCGACCTCGGTACGCGCCTGTCGGGCGGCCAGCAGCAGCGCCTCACCATAGCGCGCGCGCTGTCGCTCAATCCCGAGATCCTGTGCCTGGATGAGTTCTCGATCGCCGTCGATCCGGTCACCACCATGAAGATCGAAGAGGTCATCAAGGAGCTCAAGCAGCACATGACGATCATCCTGGTGACCAACCTGGTGTTGCAGGCGCGCCGCCTCGGCGACCGCACCGCGTTGTTTCTCGACGGACGTCTGGTCGAGGTAGGACCCACCGAGACGATCTTTTCGCGCCAGACAGCCGACGTGCGCACCTTCCAGTACGTCCAGGGGTTGTTCGGCTGATGGACACACCGGGCAGCGAAGCGAGCGTCATCGTCACGCGGGCTCTGCGTCTTTCCTACGGTACGCACGAAGCGTTGCACGGGATCGACATCGAGGTCCGGCGCGGTCTGATCACCGGACTCATCGGCCCTTCGGGCTGCGGCAAGTCCACGCTGCTGCGTTGTTTCAACCGCATCAACGAGCGCTACGACAACGTCACGACCTCGGGCGAAGTCCTGATCCACGGACGCAACATCTACGAGCCTGGGGTCGATCTGATCGAGCTGCGCAAGAGCGTCGGCATGGTCTTTCAGCGCCCCAATCCGCTGCCGATCTCGGTGCGTGACAACGTGCTGTACGGCTACCG
>JACRCR010000235.1 GCA_016218925.1 Deltaproteobacteria bacterium
GGCCGCCAAGAGGAACTGGAGGTGAGGCGTGGCCATGGCTTCTCCGTGCGGCAACGACGGCAGTTGGTGTTTGCGAGCAGAGACAAGCCTACGCCGCCCGTTTGACCCTGACGTGCGCTTCCAACCCCGCGGCATCGACTAGGCGCAAGATCCGGTCGATCGTTACCTTCTGCAGGCTGCCGGCAAGAATCCCCGTGACGGTGCTACGCGAGAGGTCCGCGCGCTTTGCCAGCGCAGCGTGCGTGAGCCCCTGACGTTCCACCTCGGCGATCACCGCAGAGATCAACTCCGCCTTCACGATGGCTTCCATCGCGCGAGTCCGTGGCAGGCCGAGTGCCTTCGCGAGTGCCGTAGCGCCAGTCTTCTTCATCTGCCCAACTCCTTCAGCCGTCGTGCGGCCAAATCGATGTTCCTCTTGGCCGTCGCCCGGGTGGTCTTCTTGAACGCATGCACGACGTACACCGTACCGCTGCGAACCAAGGCGTAGATCGTGCGGTACGCCCCCGACCGGTCCTGCAAGCGGAGTTCATGGACGCCCGAGCCGATGCTCGGCATCGGTCGAGACAGGGGCATCGACAGCGTGTGGCCTTCATCCAACCGTGCGAGCGCGTCCGCGAGATCCGCGCGAACCGATACCGGGAATCGCTGCAACTCTCGCCGGCACGGCTCGAGAACGATGATCACGCGAGGCAATGTCTCATATGTACGACCTCATGTCCAGGGGGGAACAAGCGCATCACGCCGCGTGGTGGATCGGTGCAGACCGCGGCTCGAACCCAGGTTCCCTTAACCACCGAATGGGTGCGGTGGAAGAATGGGGCCCCGCTATTCGGTCGCGTGCGGCGGCAACGTGCAACATCACGAAACGAAACGCGTTCTCCGCAGAGAGCGAGTTGAACATTTCCGCTGCTCTCTGAAAACGAGTTGGTGCAGTCGAACGAACGGGGAGCCAGTTCCTTTTTTCAGGTGTGCGGATGGAGTTTTTGGGTAGGGATGGACAGGACGCCCCCACCTCCCGCACTTCACCGCCTGATCCCGCATCAGCTCTGTCCGGGACGAATCCTCGGCTTCGTTCTCGCCGAAGAGCGCGACCACCTCGCGAAGGTCCAAGGCGACCGCATCGACCCCTCCGAGAAATGCTTCCCTCCTGTCTTTGCCTTCCATCCGAAGCACCTCCTCGCGACGCCGCGGTTCCAGGGAATCGCGGAACCTGTCCGCCCTCACGCGAAGTGATCGCCCATGCTCGGGAGCCTCCGCGAGACTGCCGTCGCTGCGTGTCCAGCGCTTGCCGTTTCGAGTTGCCGCCACCTCACGGGCGACTCCCTTCTCCAAGCCTGGATAGTGGGGCCGTTTGTAGTGGAGTTCGTCGATCCACTCCCGGAAAACAAAATCCAGGATCGCGTCCACGTTTCGCGTGGAGATCTTCGAATCAGCGACCAAGGAGTTGCACCTCCGGAGCAGCCACAGGATGGCATTCCGCCTCCCGCGTCACGTGGCAACCGACGGCGGCAACGACCTCGACTCGACCGGGGTCGATGATCCTGGCCTCGTTCTCGCCGGCGAAGAACGTCGTGATGCGGATATTCGACAGCGGCGTCCTGCAGACGACGCGATTCGGTCCGAACTTGTTCTCGCTCACCCAGCTCCGGAGCGCGAAGCTCTGGTGAGCCGCGCCCCATAGCGCCCGGATCGACGCTTCGTGTTCGATGTCCAGCCCTCGCTGCGCCGCGAGCTCGTCGGTGATCCAGGTACCATCGTGAATGTGGGAAGTCTCCGATCGTTTGGCTCGGTCATGGATCGAGTTGAAGGAGAGATCGGAGCGAGAAAGGATCTCGAACTGAAGGTTGACGTACTTCTCCCATCCGGTCCGCTCTCGCAGATCGCTTCCGCCCGGAAGTCGAGCGGGGAGATGAAAGACCTTCGCCTCTCCGATTCCACGATGCAGATGCACGTAGCCCGCCTCGAGTTCGGGCTGATCCTCTACCGGAATGCACTGGTAGCTGCCGTGCTGGATGATGAGGTACTGATTCTCTCCCCGGCGGGTACTGTGCCGATAAACGGCAATCGGAGCCTCCACGCTGTCGTTCGCGAGCCTGCCGTACTGAAGAGCAACGCGCTCCGCTCTCCCACGGCGAGCGTTCTCCCAGAAGCTGAAAAGGTCCTGCGCCTGGTCCCTCCCGTACGCACCGAAATAGAGATGGTGCCGCAAGCCAGGCCGAAAGACTTGGGGCAGGACCCATCCGTACTGGAACGAGCTGTCTCGCGCCGGTGGATCCTCGGGGGTGTAGGCGAGCGGACCCTCCGCCGCCAGCCAAGGGACGAGGCGGTCGTCCGAGGTCAGCGTGGAGGTGGAGTATTTTGGTCTGATGCGGCCTTGGCACAGGTCATCCATGCCCGAGAGCGGCGTCTTCCCTTTCACGGTCACGACACGCCCTCGGATGCCCAGCGGCGCTTGGCGCGCTTGAGGAACGACGGCTCGTCGCTCGGTTCCTGCCCCTCGACGAGCCGATCGATCTCCTTCGTTTCGAGCCAGAGTTCGATCAGTGACCCGAGGTCCGCGCCGGCGGCTGCGTCCATCGCTTTTGCATGCCAACTCGCGCGTTCGGCCTTCGGGACGAGCTGCATCAGATCCTCGTAGGTGAACTTGCACGGAAGGGCGCGGAACTCTCCCCACGCATGCTCACGCGCGTCGCCCGCGCGGCCAACCTTCACCAGGACCTCGCCCCACCGACGCCGCCCATACTCATGGTCGCGCTCTTGCTGACCGTCGAACCGCGTCCGAACCTTGCGCGCGAACGCTGCGAGGTTCGCCTTTTTCATCGCCTTCACGGCGTCACGCTCGAGGCAATGCGCGAATCCGTAGGGGTCGTTGTCCATTCGTGCGAGCCGCCTCGATCGCTCCTTGGATCGGATCCAGTGTGGGACGGCTGCTACTGCGCCGCTTCATTCCGAGAACTCCTTCATCGCGCGCGCTCGCCTCAGCACTTTGGCGTCGATGAGATACATGGTCGGTTGCTTGCCACGAGCACGTTGTCGGTCGACTCGATCCGGTCGAGCGGCCTGAACCAGTCCTTGGCCGGACACGCGAGCAGGAGGCCGACCAGCCCCTCGTTTCGCCGAGCAGTCTTTCGCCGCAGCAGATACTCGCCGCGGTCGACGCGTTCGACCGCGAACATGTCGCCGGCCTTGATGCCGTCGCGCCGCCGGAGTTCGGCCGGCAGGGTGACCTGCCCGTTGCTGGAAATCCTCGTGATCATGCCGGGCAAGTTACTTCGTGATATCCATGGATGGCCTATACCTCGCAGACCAATTCTTCGTCCGCAATCTCGTGCGTCATTCAGCCCAGAACGGCTTCGGCCAAGTCCTCGGAGAAACGGTAAGTTTCAAAGAAGCACTTCTTGAGGCAAGTCCCGCCCTTGAAAACCCACGTGTCCGCCAGCGCGTCGCGTGTATGGATTCCGGCGAGTAGCCATCCAAGCACGTAGTCCTTCTCGACCACGTCCGGCGTGAGCGAGAGGTCGGACGCTACTGCCATGATCTCGGCCCGATCAATCATGCACAGCCTCTTCCATTTTCCATCGGTCGGGGAGCCACAGTCGCCACCGCCGCAGCAAGCGAGGTGAAGCGACGGCGGGATCGAGCTTGACCACGCCTTGCGTCAGGCGGGCTGTACAGGCGTTCACGACAATCGGCGGTGCCCCGTATAGTTCGGCAAGGAACCCAAGTCGCTTGAAGACGGCGCCGTTGCCAAGCCGATCTGCGTAGTCGATGAGCTTGGAGAGATCCGCGTCGCCACGCGCGAAGTACGCTTTCAGGCATTCTGCGACATGCCGAATGCCGCCGCCCGCCGCTGGCGAGTCGAGCACGTCAACGATGGTGCGGTGAATGTCCGAGAGTTGAATTTTGACTCGCCCGCGCCACAGGGGGCTCGTACCGAACAGCCGATCTTCGGGGATGTGACGGACGACGAACGCCGTGCCGTGAATCGTCTGGCTGGTCTGACGCACCGGACGCACGGTATAGACAAACACCGACCGGAAGAGTTGCTCCGTAAGGCCCCAGTGTTGAGCCGCGCTAACGCCGCCGATGTACGCCGGGTCGAAGAGCTCCGGCACCAGAGACCAGGAATCCTCGAGAACCTCGTCGGTCGGCGACGCGGACATCGGCGTGGACCGCGGGCAGGTGGAGCGATCATCCAAGTCGCATCCCTGCGCCGTTCGAGCTCACGCGGTGTAACGCGACGAGGAGATCCCGACGATCTTCAGCACGGCGCTCGCCGGCAGGACTTTTCTCGCCCGGCTCGCCGCACGCATCAGCGTGGCCCGCGTCGTCCGGTCGCCGAAACCTATTCGGGGCATCCTTCGGTCAGATACCCGCAGCACGGCGACCAGGAGGCCAACGACTGCGGTCAGGATACGGACGCGGCGGCGCAGCCTCACCACTTCGGCACGTAGGTCGGACTCCGACATGTCCAGCACGACGACGGTGACCACAGGCTGCTGGTCCCGGCGCAGCCGGCCTGGGAAGTGACGATCCAGCGAGACCTCGCCGCGAAGGGCGTCGATAGCGTATCGGCGGCCGATGGCGCTCGTCTCGGTGTTTTCGAGAACCACACTGGTGCGAGAGTTCTGTTCGCGAGCCAACTCAGGACAGAGCCGCGACCACCTCGCAACGTAGACCCGGGACTCGTCGATAGTGCTTCTCGTCACCGGGTCCGACGAGAACGCCGAAGCCGAGATACAGGGCGGTCGCCGCGATGGCGAGGTCGTTGGACGGAATCGTCTCCCCAGCACGACTGAGCGTGGCGAAAGTCGCTGCCCAGATCGATGCGATCTCCGCACCGAACTCGACTACCGGACAGTGGGCGACAAGGGCCTCGACTCTTTCCCGCCGTCGCGCGGCACGCTGCGGGGTGTCGGCAAGCTCGACGCCGACCATGAGTTCGGCATAGCCGATGGCTGCGATGACGACTGGCTCCTCCGCGAAACCGGCCACCGCGCGACCCCATTCCGCGCCCGCACGCTCGATGGCGATCAGGGCGCTGGTGTCGATCACGAGCCCCATGGATTGATCCACGGGCGGTCCGCATGCTTGACGCGCTTGAGGTCGTCGGCGAACCTCTCGTCCAGCCCGGCGCCGTGGCTCCAGGCGCGCAACGCCTCGGCCAACGAAGTTGTCGCCTCCAAGCGAAGTGGCGCGATCCGAGCCACCGCTTCGCCGTTGCGTTCGACGATGAACGCGTCGCCCCGGTAGCGGATCTTTCCGAGGACGTCCCCGAGCTTTCTGGCGAGTTCCGTGGCCGAGATTCGGTGCTCCATGGTTCCGTAGAATACGTAATTACGAATTATCCGCAAGCCCGCCGTTGTCGGCTCCCCGAGCCATCCCTGTCATCTGCACCGGCGTCAGCCCGGTCGCAAACCCGCTCTCGGTGACGAGTACTCGGCGGAATTTGCCCGTTCAGGTTGGTGATGTGCTGCGCATCTTCTTGGTGCAGCGGATGATCATCGACGGGGCAGCCCGGGGATGGAACGACCGGAACGGGCGAGGTCCGTCCCGCGCGCCGCCAGTTCCGCCTCGGACTCCTCGAACTCGCGGATGCGCTCGTCGCTGTAGATCTCGACCGGCCGTGTCGTTGCCGAGCGAAGCACGATGCCGCCCGGTGTCGTCTCGACGGTGAGCAGACCACCGGCCTTGAGACCGAGGTGATCCCGTAGCTCGGCCGGCAGGGTCACAGTGCCCCGGCGCGTGATGGTCAGAACAGCCTTCATGCGCCGACAGAGTGCCGAATCGCGCGAATCCGGCAATTCGCACGCTCCCGCTAGGAGTTCCCGCGGCACGCCGACATCCGGCATTGGGGCCGGTCTCGGAAGCGTCCGACGTCGCTTCCCGACAGCAGGCTCGGGGGAATCCAGCTCCATTTCCGAGACCTACGAATCTCGTTTTCAGATTGCCCGACGAAACGGCTGTGGCCCTTTGCTCGTGGCACAAAGCAGGCCCGGAAAGTCTACTTATCGGATTTGTCCAATTCCCCGGGGGTCCGTGCTACGCAGGGCGGTCACTCACTGAAACCAAAGGTGCCTGAACGTCCCATGGGAATTCTCGATCGACTCAAACCGCAACCCCGCTGGAAGCACTCCGACCCCGTCGTTCGACTGAAGGCGATCCCCGAACTGGGTGACGCCATCGAGCTCGCGGCGCTGGCGGAGCACGACCCCGATGCCATGGTCCGGACGGCTGCCATGGCGAAGGTCATCGACCCCGTCGTTCTGGGGCGCGTGAGCACCTCGGATACCGACCGAGGCGCACGGGACGCCGCGGCGGATCGATTGCTCGCGTTGGCCCTCGACGCGTCCAATCCCGAAGCCGCGACAGCCGCCGGCCAGTTGTCGGACGTCCGGCGCGTGTCGGTGATCGCCAAGAGCACGGCTGCCGATGGCGTGCGCGCGATCGCACTCGCCAGATTGACTGATGAACGTGCGCTCGGCGGCGTTGCCCGTCAGGCGAAAATGGAGAGCACGGCACTCGCTGCTGCGGCCCGCCTGGGCTCGGCCGACGAGCTGCTCGCCACCGCGCTGAACAGCGAGCACAGGGAGGCTGCTCTCGCCGCGTTCGATCGCGTGGTGCAGGCAGGACTGCCCAACGCGGACGTGGCGCTCCTCAGGACCATCGAAGCGCGCTCGCAGCACAAAGCCGTGGCTCGGCGCGCGAAGACGATGCTGCAGGCGATCCAGGACGAGGAGGATGCCCGTCGTGTCGCCGAAGAGGAGCGGCAGAGCCAGGAAGCGTCGTTGTGTGCCGCCGTCGAGCGGCTCACCAACCTTGCGGACCCCGATCGCATCGCAGCGGAGCTCGCGCGCCTCGGTGCGGCCTGGGACACGCTGGCGAGCACGGACGCGGGGGCGTCGCGGCGATTCGACGCGGGCGCCGATGCTGCGCGCCTGCACATGACCCAGCGCCGGAGCGAGATTGCGGCCGCCCTCGAAGAGGCACGCCGGCGCCGCGAAGCCCTGGCGAGCCGTGAGGCGCTGTGCCGGCGCATCGAAGTGATCGAAGACGGGAGCGAAAGCGAGATCGAAGAAAACAACGTCCTCGAACGGCTGTGCTCCATCGAAGAGGAATGGGCCCAGCTCGCGCCGTCCATCGGCTACGAACGGGACGCCCTGCAACTCGCGGCGCGATTTGCGGCGAAAGCGAAGGCTTGCCGGAAACGTCTCGCGCTCGACAGCGCACTGCAGCAGGCCCGGTCCGCGCTCGAGGCCTGTGTCACCGAGGCGGAATCCCTCTCGACCCGGGAAGGGAAAGGCGTCGCCGACCGTTGGCGGGCGCTGATGCGCCAGGCGCGGGCGGCGGCGGCCACGCTGAGCGATGCGTCGCGGCCGGCCTCCGATCTGCTGGATCGTCTGGCCGCGGTCGGGCAGGCGATCCAGGCGCGTGAAACGGCGGCACGCGAGGCGGCGTCGAAGACCGCACAGGATCAGGCCACGAAGCTCACGCAATTGGTGACCCGCGCCAAGCGCACGGCCCAAGCGGACACGCTCACCTTGCGCGAAGGTGAACGACTTCTGCGTGACGTCACGGCGGCCCTCGAGAACACGGAGAAGGGAGAGACGACGAAGGAAATCCGTAACGCCCTTGCGGCGCTGCGATCGTTGCAGGAGCCGATCGCGCGGCGCGTGAACGAACTGCGCCACCTGGACGAGTGGCGCAGGTTCGGCAACGTCCAGCGGCAGGAAGAACTCGTCGCGACGGCGGAAGCCATCGTCACGTCCCTGACGGCCGAAGAAGAGGCGGGCGCGGCGAGCGATCTGGCCGCCGCGGCGAAAGCGCTGCGTGAGCTCCAGTCCCAATGGCAGAAGGTCGCGGACGTGCCACAACACAGCGCGCGGCGGTTGTGGGGTCGGTTCAGGAAGGCGACCGACTTCATCCGTAGCCGCTGCGAGATGCACTTCGCGCAGCTGCAACAGGAGCGAAGCACCAACCTCGCCGCCAAGGCCGCGCTCGTCGCGGAAGCGGAAGCGCTGGCCGACTCGACCGAGTGGAGCAGGACGGCCGCGCGCTTGCGGGAGCTGCAGGAAGCCTGGGAGGCCACCGGGCCGGTGCCGGGCGATCCGGGGCGCGCTCTGGCGCGGCGACTGCGCGCCGCGTGCAATACGTTCTTCACCCGTCGCCGCGACGATCTGAGCTCCAGGAAGGTGGAGTGGGATGAAAATCTTGCGCGCAAGGAAGCCTTGTGCGAGCAGGCGCAGCAGTTGGCGGAATCGACGCAGTGGGACACCGCCGCCTCCGAACTGAAGAAGCTGCAGGCCGAATGGAAAGCCATCGGTCCGGTCCAGCACGCCAGGAGCGAAGTGGTGTGGAACCGGTTCCGGTCCGCCGCGGACAAGTTCTTCGCGCGATACCACAGCCGGCATGATGTCGCCGCAGCAGCGCAGCTTGCCGAGCGCGAAGCGATGGTGGTCGCACTGGAAAGCCTCGTCGCGCTCGAGGAGATTCCGGGCGATCTCGCCGCCCAGGTGCAATCGCTGCGAACGACGATCGCGAACGCGCCGTACGTCGAGGGGGCCGCTGCGACGGCATTGTACGAACGATGGACGGCCGCCCTCGCCGCGCTGGTCTCGCGGTCACCGGCCGCGTTCGCGGGCACGGACCTGGACCCCGTCGCGAGCCGTGAGCGCATGGAACGGCTCATCGCGAAGGTCGAGTCCCTCCTCAGAGAAGAAGCGCCCGTCGCGGCGGCGACGGACAAGTCCACCACCGAGCTGCTTGCGGAGCGGCTACGATCGGCGCTCGCGAGCAACGCGTTGCGTGCTCGCCCCGACGAAGTGAAGTGGCGTGCCGCCGGCAGAGCTGTTGAGGAAGCGCGGGGGGCGTGGGAGCGGCTCGCATGGGTGCCCGGCCAGGACACGGGCGTGCTCGAGGGGAGGTTCGAGGCCGCCTGCGCGCGCGTGATGGATCAGGTGAAGCGGCACGTCGGCTCCACGGGTGATCCCCTCGGTGATTTCGCCGAGGGCGATGCGGGGCGCGGTTCCGGTCGAACGAAACGATCCGGTGGCCGCGGCTGAGGGGACCCTCCGCCGGGAGGGGATGCCTACCCTCAACCGTCGATGCTCGCCACTTCCATCTGGATCAGCACACCGCCTATACGTCGACCGCTTTCCCGAGCCTCCTCGAGCAGCATCCTGCTACGCGCGACGTCTTCCGGCTTCCCGCGTCGCCTCAGCATACGCGCCTGTTCGATCTGGATGCGTGCGACCCACGGCACGGCGCCGAAGGCCCGAGAGCGTGCAAGCGCGTGCTCGAAGTGCCGGTCGGCGTCGTCGCTGCGCTCCAGTGTCGCCGCGAGCCGTGCGAGCAGACGAGCGACCGGTCCGTTGTAGGTCAGCCCTTGTCCGACCACGACGTTCCTGTCCCGATGGGGAAGCAGCAAGTCGTAGAGCGCAGCGGCAAGCGTATGGTCTCCGATACACGATGCGATTTCGGTGAGACATGCGGCTTCCAACAGCCAGTTCGTCGCCTGCAGGCTGCTGCAGAGATCCCTTCCGTGCCATTGCTCGGCGAAGTTCCTGCCGACATCGAGCGATCCGAGGGCAGTCAGGAAGGCCGCATACGCGGCGTGGTTCACCTGGATGTGGGGGTAGAGGTCGCACGACTCGCGCAGTAGCGCGATGAGAGGGCCCACTTTGCCGCGGTGCAAGAGCACCTGAGACTGTTGCGCGCGGAAAGCGAGTTCCTGGTTGGTGTTCGTCGAGCGCAGCGCGAGATCACGGGCGCGGTGGCTGAGTTCGTCGCAGCGACGCCAGTCTCCACGCATCATTGCCACGGTCCCATCGAGAACGGCGCTCCACCACAGTCCTTGGGGCTGGCGCAACCGCTGCGCCAGCGCAGACCGCTCGGCCAGAGCCGCGTCGAGCGCGGTCGCGTCTCGTGCTGCTTCGAGATGGCGGAACGCGCGGTAGGTGTGGCCGAGCAGACTCATTTCCTCGAGTCCGGAACCGGTGGAGACCAGGATGAGTTCCTCGGCGACTTCGGCGGCTTTGGCCAGGTTGCCCGGCTCCAGAGACACGCTGTGCTTTGCGTACAGTGCGACGCACAGCGCTTCGGGATCGCTGCAGGCTCGCGCCGCTTCCTCGGCCGCCGCGACGAGGGTGACACATCGCGCGTGGTCGGCCGAACCGTAGAGCAGGAAACAGAGGCAAGACAGCACGAGGGCGCGTTCCTTGCCGAACGCCGCGGGAAGTGCGGCGAGTGCTTCTTCCAGCAATTCCGGCGATCCCGGAGACGTCGACCCGAAGTCGATGGGCTGGCCGAAGCGGACGACCGTTCCGGTCGCGGCGCGGGCAAGAAGGCACGCGTCGTCGAGTTCGCGCGCACTGGCTGCGGCCTCGCGGTAGGCTGCGATCGCGCGGGCATCGTCTCCGGAACGCTGCCAGGAATCGGCCGCGGCGAGCAGGATTCGGCAACACCGTTCGCGATCGTGCTCTCCCGAGAGACGCAGGGCCCGGAGTGCGCGCTCGTAGCAGCGCGCGGCATCGGCGAACGCAAAGCGACGCGCGGCGCGCTGCGCCGCGGCGACCATCAGCCACACCGCTTCGTTCGCGCGGCCCTCGGGTGCGGCTGCGAAGAAGTGCCAGGCGAGCTGCTCGCAGCACTGCTCGAGAGCATCGGGTCGTAGGCTTTGAAGCTCCGCCGCGACGCGTTGGTGCTGTCGCATCCGGCGGACCGGTGGGATTCCCTCGTAGAAAGCGTCGCGGATCAGGACATGGCGAAATTCGAAGCGACCCGGTTCCAGAGTCGAGGCGACGAGCAGATCCGCGGAGTGTGCCTCGTCGAGTGCCGCATCGATCTCTTCGGCAGATCGCTCGCAGACAGCCCGCAACAACCCGAGTTCGAAATCACGGCCGAGGACCGCCGCGGTCTCCAGGACCTCGCGACAGGCGACGCCGATCGCATCGATACGCAGGGAAAGCACAGCCCGGATGGACGGCGGCAGCAGCGAGGTTCCGTGGTCGAGCGCGCGTTCTACCCGATCGAGACTGGTTTCGCGGGCGAGGCCGTTCAGGTGGATGGCGAGCTCGCGAGCAAAGAACGGGTTGCCCTGGGATCGCGCGTGGATGGCCGGTACGAGTCTGGGCGAGGCCTCCGGAGCGAGGACCGGTGCAACCAGTGCTTCCACTTCGGTGGATGACAGCGCCGCCAATTCGAGCCGTAGGCGTCGCCCGCCCCGACAGACGTCGGCCTCGATCGCCGCGAGCGACCCTCGAGACTTCGCTTCCGCGCCGCGATAGGCGCAGGCGAGCAGCAGTGGCATCCGATCGACGCAGGGAAACAGCAACCGCCAGAACGAAAGGGTCTCCTCGTCCGCGCAGTGAAGGTCATCGACGACGACCAGCGTAGGTCGCGCATCGGCCGCGCGGCAGAGCAGGCGCTCGGCACTGTCCAGGAAACGCGCGCGTTGCTGTTCGGGAACGAGGGCCGGCGCCGGGTCGAGATGGGCCGCCACGCTGCGGACTTCGGGCACCAGTTCGGCGATATCGGCCGCGCCGGCACCGAGCGCGCCAACGAGAGCGGCTGCATCCGGACTCGCCGCCAGCGCGCCGAGAATCTGCAGCCAGGGCCGGAAAACCGCGGCACCGGGAACCTCCGAGCACTGGGCCTGGAGCACCCGGATTCCTCGATCCCGCGCCGTGCCCAGCAACTCCGCAAGAATCCGCGACTTCCCGATGCCGGGTTCCCCCGTGATCGCGAGCACCGCCCCGCGTCTGCGTTCTTGAAGGTCGCGAAGCACGCGATCGATCGTCGCCAGCTCGCTCCTCCTGCCGACCAGGTGCTCGCGTCGGTCTTGCTGCGCAGCGGCGTCTGCCGGTCCGTTCGCAAGCGGGAGCGGCTGCCTACCCGCCGTGCGCACGCTGCGTACCCCGGCTACGAATTGGTAGCCGCGCCGTCCGTGGGTCACGATCAGGCGCCGCTGCTTCCCATCGTCTCCGAGCAGATGCCGTGCCCTGGACACGCAGCGGTGGACGACCCCATCCACGACCGCGACTCCCGACCAGAGCGCGTCGAGGAGTTCGCGTTTGGAGACTACCCGGTCGGCGTTTTCGATCAGGTAGGAGGTGACCTCGATCACCTTTGGTTCGGCCGGGATGAACCTTCCGCGGTACGCAAGCCGCCACTGCGCGGTGTGAATCTCGAAATCGCCGAACGTGTGGACCGTCTGGGCCGGTGGATTCATGCCGTGCCGAAGCGAACGCAGGTGGAAGCCCGCTCTCGCGGGCAAGCGAACCTACCGTAAGTGCCGACGCGGTGGAAGAGATGAATTGATCGCTCGTAGGGCTGCCTCGCGAGCCCCGGCAGCCGTAACATCCATCAGCGAAGGATCAGGATCCCAGACACTGTTTGGTGCTAGAAACGAGCGGTGGCAGCGAAGCTCGACGATGCCTTCGGGGTCCTGCGGGGCCGGCGGCGATGCTGTGTATAAGGAGGGATCATGAACACGAGTGGAAGGTATTGGGCTGTGCTGCTCTCGGTCGCGGCCGCGGGATGGATCGCTTCTGCGGCGCCATCCCATGCGCAGGTCACGCCGCTCGACGCCTCCTGCCGTTCGGCCATCTACAAGCACGCGAGCAAGCTCGGCCGCACGGCGATGAAAGCCGTGGACGCGTGCATCAAGGACGTGCTGAAAGGGAAGCTCGAGCCGACCACCGATTGCAACAGCATCTCGACGGCGGATGCGGCGCAACAAGGCAAGGTCACCGCTGCCAGCGGAAGGCTGGAAGAGGGAATCCTGTCCAGGTGCACCGACAGCGACAATGCGGCGGCGCTGGCAGCGTTCGCGAACTGTCCTTCGCCCGGAGCGCTAGCCGACGCCGGCGGCGCGACGAGCGGAGTGGATGATTTCGCCGAACTGGTGCAGTGCCAGATCGATCTCGATACGTTGGGGATCGAGCCGTTGCGCCGCTCGATCCTGAACCCCGACGCAGAGCGGATCCTCGCACGATCGGATGCCAGCCTGATCGCCAAGTGCGCTACGGCGGTTGCCACCAAGGCCACCAAGCTCTGGATCGCCGTTTCCCGCGAGCGCGGCAAGTGTCAGATCGCCAAAGACGATGCAGGCGGCAGCTACGATTACCAATGCCCCACCGATGATGACCACGGCAGGATTCTTTCGGTGAGCAAAAAGCTGCAGGACGGCATCGCCAAGGCCTGCGGAAACGGCGCGCTGAGCAGCGAACGACTCCCGCTGCTGGGTAGCTGCGGCAGCGACGCCGCCACGATCGGAACGTGCGTGGCCGATGCGGTCCTGAAGAACGCAGGCGGACTGACCGCGAGCTCGTTCGCCTTTTCCGGCATCTGTCCGACTTCCGTGGCTCTGAACATCAAGAGCAACGGCCGCGACGGAGAGCCTCCCGGCGCGACTTCGCTGGATTTCGGCTGGACCGGGTGGCGACACGGCCAGGATTTCAACGACTCGAGGGCCGGCGTGAGTCTGAGCTGCGCGGGGAGCGACTGCGGCTCGTGCGCGGTCTCGGCCAACTGCGAGTCGGGCAACTGCCGCTGCGAGAACGACTCGTCTATCCAATGCTCGACTCCGTTCGCGACCGGCGGCCCCTGCGGAGACGACCTCTGCGCCGTCTATCTCGCTCCTCCGGTGGCTCGGCTCGGTGCAGCACCGGTGTGCGTACTAGAGACGATCCGAACGCCGCTTTCCGGCACGGCCGACGTCGGCAGCGGCCAGTCTTCGGTAACGCTCTCGATCACCGAGCGACTGCACCTGGGGATCGGTTGGCCGCAGTCGTGTCCGACTTGCTCAGGCACCGAAATCGGCTCGACGGGTACGTGCGACGGCGGCGCGCGCGACGGGCTTCCGTGCACGACCGACGCGCGGAACGAATCCTTCGGCAACGTCAGTTACGATTGTCCGCCCGCCCCGGCATCCGACCTGACGGGCACGACTCTCCAGTTTCGCATGACGCTGACCACGACCGATCGATCGCTGGCTTTCGACGATGCATGCGATGTGGCCGCGGGGAATTGTGCCTGCGGGGCATGCTCGCTGGACCCGCTGACGCCCTGCGAGAACGACGCGGTGTGCACTGCAGCCGGTCTAGGCGCCTGCACGGACGGCGGTGGTGAACCTCGTAAACCCAACGACTGCACCGACGGCGTTTGCAGCAGCGATCCGGGCGGTGCTCCCGGCCAGGGCATATGCCACGCGGGACCGATCGAGAAATATTGCGACGGGATTCTGCACGCCAATGGAGATCCGGCCGTCCATTGCGACGCGTCCCCCGATGACTGCGAGGCCGTTCTCGCCGGCTCCTGCACGCTCAGCAGAAAACGTCCGTGCTATTCGGATCCCATCACGGCCTCCGGCCTTGCGGGCAGCGCGCGCACCAAACTGGTTTCGGTATTCTGTGCGGCACCGTCCGCTTTGGTTGCAGTCAACTCCACGGACGGACTGCCCGGAGCAGGCCGGATGCAACTCGACATAGGCCTTATCGCCTACTGTCCCGACGGCGTCACCGCATACGAACTCGGCGGCAACAACTGTCCGTGAGGCGGAGTCCGCGGCCTGCCGCTTGCGAGCCCGTCGCCTGGTGAGGGTCTGACCCAAAACGCAAAGCGTTCTCTGTAGAGAGCGAGTTGAACATCTTCGCTCCTCTCTGAAAACGAGTTGGTGTAGCCGACCAAACGCGGAGCCAAATTCTTGCCACACCAACCTCGACCGCCTCTGAGGATGATGGCCCTGCCAGATCCGGAGCGCGCGAATTTCCCCGTGTGTTCGCGGGCGTTCGGGCGTGTGGCGACCCGCGGCCGGCGTCGATCGCGTTAAGCGAGAGCTCGCCGCAGCCCTCCGACGTCACCATCGCATGAATCGCGCGCACCTCGTCCGGCGTGAGTCGGGTGGGCGTAGACCGCGAACACGTTGCACGATCGTCCAAGTCGCATCCCTGCTCCGCCCCGACCCACGCGGTGTAACGCGACGGCGCAGCTCCTCGACTTCGGCGCGAAGATCGGACTCCGATCTGTCCAGCACGGCAACGGTGACCACAGGTTGAAGTTCCCGGCGCAGCCGGCCGGCCGCCGTTGATCGGGGAACTCCCGCTGCAGTGGCGATGCCGATATCACCGGTCAGGCGGACCAGATCGCGAAGTCGGTGGCGGTAGACTTGCTGACGGACTTCCCGCTGTGCGATGGCGGACATCTGCACCGTGGCCAGCCGGGTCGCAACCCTGCCGAAGTGACGCCTCGGCCCCCGGCAGCCCCGCTCGGCGGAAACCCTCGGTGGCGAGTAGTCGTCGAAAAACGCCCGTCTGTTCACCTGGGGAATCTGCTGTGCATTTTGCGTCGGCCGAGTTTCCGCAACGTACGGCGTTCGCCAACTCGACGAAGTGCAAATTGTCAGGCCCGGGAGGACGACATCGGAAATCCGAGAAGTGCGGCGTTCGCCCGCACTCGCTCGTCGGCCGTGACGATCGTGAGGTCGGGAAACGATCTACGCAGAAACAGCGCGCTCGCCAGATGAACGGCATCGAGGGTTCGAACGGGCTCGCTTGGAAATGCTTCCTCGGCGCGGCACGCAACCGCTTCGGTGATCTCGAGCACCGCCCAGGTCGATACCGCTTGGGCAAACACGGTAAGCACGTCGGCGGCCTCTGTTGCGCTCATTCGTCCTTCGCGCTCGGCTCGCCGAATCACACGCCTCGTCTCGATCAGCGTCAAGCGCGACGAAACAACTTTGTCGGCCGCCGCGAACTCGATCCGCAGCGCGTCTCCCCCTTCTTCACCGAACAGCCAACGAAGCACGGCGCTCGTCTCTGCATAGAGCGTCACCGATCCCCGCGCTCCGCGTTGAGCAGGTCTGCGCTCTCGCGCGCACGACGCAAAGGCGAGGGACGCCAGGCGCGCACGTCCTGAGGCAGGCCGACCGAGAGAATTCCCTCGGCGCTCAACCGCTCCAGAATCCGATCGTGGGCGTTGAGAAGGTTTCCGGAACTCGGCCGGCGCAACTCGGCAATGACGTTGCCGCGATCGGTTACCAGCACGACCTCCCCGCCTCTTACCTCACGCAGGTAGCTGCTCAGGCGATTCTTGAGTTCCTTTACCGCAACGGACTTCATTTCGCTCAAAGTAGCCCCAAGTAGCTACCGGTGTCAACGGCGGGGCGCGTGATGTCGCGGTTCACCCAGCCGGCCAGTGCCGCGAAGATGAATTGGAGGTACAGCGTGGGCATCGCCGGGAACGCAGGGGAATGCCACGGCCAACGGTAGGCCGTAGCCGTTCCCGCGAGTTACTGCCTCAACGCGAATCTCGCCGGCGTTTTCGGTCGGTTGAGTTGTCGCCCACTACCACACGCCGACAGCCCATCAACTTCCTCGCGATCGTCCGGGATCCCTACTGCGGCACGGCGCGCAGCGGCAACACCATGCGGCGCGTCCTGGCACCGAGCGCGGCAGATTGTCATCGTGAACGGGCAACTATTGTCGAGAACTCGACACTCGCGTGACAATGAGCTGCGCGACCTCGACGGCAGGCTGGCAGCGTTCCACGGTTCTGGAGTCCCACCACCCTATTCTGCCGCGAGCGCTCCAACATCGGTCTGCGAGAAATCGTCTCCCTTGTACAGGAGAGGCTCCCCCAGCGTCTTGGCGAGTGCGTAAGAGAAACAGTCTCCGTAGTTGAGCCCAGCCGGATGTCTCCCTTTTCCAAAGCGGAGGAAGGCGTCACGGGCAGCGTGGGCCTGCTCCGTGTCGACCGGCACCAGTGCGATCTCCGCCTTGGCGATGAATAGGTCGAGATCGCGAAGACCGTCGCCGCCATACCGCGCGCCGATCACGATCGACGTTTCGACGAAGGTGGCCGTGGACAGGGAGCGCGAAGCCGCGGCCTCGATGGCGGCGTTGAAAGAGCGCCGCTCTGGTTCGTCCTGCAGGATCGCGAGCAGTGCCGAGGTGTCGATAATCATCAGCGCGGCAGCCCGTTGTCGTCGTAGCCGAGAATGTCCTGGGCCGTTCTACTATCGAGAACCGGCAGGGACGCACAGTGCGTAGCGATCCGGTCGAGTTCCTCGGCAAGCGGCCGACGAGCACGCTCACGTCGCAGGCGGGTGAGGCGATCCCGCAGAGCCTTGGTGACCGCTTCGGTCTTGGTCTCCCCCGCCAGCTTCGCCAAGTCCTCTGCCAAACGTTCCGTTTCCGGGTTTCGGATGTTGAGCGCCATTTTCATTACACCTACACGACATGCTACACGTCATCACGAGGCAGGCAACCCGCCGTGAAACCCTGGGGGCGATTGCAGGTGCCCTGCTCGAACCAACCAACGGACGCAGCGGAAGAATCGGGGCTGATTATTTCGTCGCGGGCGGCACCGTCGCGCAACCCCGCGAAACTAAGGGTGTTCTCTACAGAGAAGGAGTTGAACATTTTCGCAGCAGATTCCCAACGTGAAGGGGCGCATCTGTACGAGTACTCGACAAACCGTCCACGGAGAGGTTCCGGGAGCCGGGCGCAAGCACTGGCCCACGACTTTCCCCGCACGCGGCCAAGTAGTCCCTCGCCGATGAGCGCATCGACCGCACCGTTGAAGCTCTCCGCGCCACCGTCAGCCATCACCGTCGGGCGCCCTTCCCGGCTCACCGCGTTGCCAACCGTTTCTTCCAGTACGGCGACGGCATTGGCGATCGCGAACCTCTCGGCGACGGGCCACGCACGTCACCATCGTCTGAATGAATGACGCACGCTTCTTCTGGCGTGAGTTGCGTGGGCGGAGATCGCGGGCAGGTCGCACGATCGTCCAAGTCGCATCCCTGCTCCGCTCGAACCCCCGTGGTGTGACGCGACGACGCAGCCTCGCAACTCCCGCACGTACATCGGAGTCCGACATGTCGAGCACGTCCATGCTGACAACAGGTTGTAGCTCTCGGCGAAGCCGCCCGGTCGCTGTCGACCGTGCCCCGCCCGCCGCCGTGACGAGTGCCCAGACAGGAAACGCCCGCTCTGGTTGCGAACCTGCTGCGTCACGTTCACGATCACCGACACTGTACCAACCGCAGTCGTCATCGCGGCAGGCGCGGCGGGGCTGGACCCGCGCCGTCTTAGTGCATGAGGTCTCACGCGACCGAACGACCGAGCATGCGCTCAGCTCGATCGCACGTGCGACGCCGGCCGCAAGTTACTTCATTGGCTGGGCCGCACAGGAAATTCGCGCCGTGGCATACCGTGTAAAGAAGGCCGAGCACGCCGGAGCGAAAAAGGGGCGCGGGTATTGGGGTCGAAAGGCCGAGGCAAAACATCAGAGCAAGCGAATCCGACGCCGCCATGACACGGTCGCGGTAGCGACCGAACGTCGAGATTCGGACAGATGAGAAGACATTACGCCGTGGCCGTTCGCCGAATCCGCGGACCGGGCATCGATCCGTTTCGCGTTTCAGTCGGCCAGGTCTTTGCACACTGCGAGGTAGCGACACGACCATGCATCACACCTTTTTCGACACTCCGGTCGTCAACATCCTCCTGCGCGGCGTTGCGTTGCTCTGGCTAAAGACGACCGGCTGGAAAGTCGAGGGTTCGCTGCCGCCGCAAGCAGCGAAGGCGGTGGTGATAGCCGCCCCGCACACCAGCAACTGGGACCTGCCCTACATGCTGGTCTGCGCCTTCGCGCTGCGCATGAACATCTACTGGATCGGCAAGAAGTCGATCTTCAAGTTCCCGTTCAAGACCCTGATGATGTGGATGGGTGGCATCCCCGTCGACCGCGCGAAGGCATCCAATATGGTGGCGGCCTCCGCCGAGGCGCTCACCGCCGCGCGGGGCCCCTTGCAACTCGTGGTCCCGCCGGAGGCCACGCGCGCGAAGACACGCGTGTGGAAGACGGGGTTCTATTACATCGCCGTCACCGCGAAGGTGCCGATCCTGATGACCTACCTCGACTACTCGCGAAGGACCGGCGGCATCGGCCCCCTCTTCTGGCCGACTGGCGACATCGAGAAGGACATGCCCGCGATCCGCGCCTTCTACGCCCCCTTCAAAGGGAAGTACCCGGATCAGTTCCACGCAGCGGAGAACGAATAGCCGGGAGGACCCGAGTGCTCAGCCGCCGGCGAGTCGGGCGCCGTGCGCCGCCATGTAGGCCATGGTGCGCTCGCCTTCGGCGGCTGGAATGCGATCTTCGAGGCGGCAGATCTGGTCGCCGCGGAAGAACGCCAACTCTTCTCCCTCGATGCGCAGGTCGGGGGCGCCGGCCAGCGTGTAGGTGACACGCCACTTCACCCAGGCGGCGCCTTCGCGTTCCTCGGGGCCCGCGAGCACCTCGAGTTGCCGCGAGGCGAAACGACGGTCGAAGGCATCCAGCACCTGTTTGAAGTTGGCCAGGAGTGCCGCCCGCCCGGCATGCCGGCCGCCGAAAGGCGGACCGCCGGGCGTTTCGTACACGGCGTCTTCAGTGAAGTGCGGCGCCACGACCGACCAGTCGTCGCTGGCGAAGGCCTGCTCGAAGGCGGCGGCATAGGCGAGAAAGCGATCGGTGATCTTCATTTCGGATCCTCCCGCGCCAAGATAACTCGCCGCTCGATCTGCGAACAGCCAGCTTGGCGAGAACGTTCAGGCGGCTGCCCTCGTAAGCGTCCCTTGCGATTGCGATGCCGATGTCGCCGGTCTGGCGGACCAGACCACGGAGCCGGTGGTCGTCGACCTGCCAACGGACTTCCCGCGGTGCCATGTGCGGGATTCCCGGGCTCCGCGAAACGGCAGCGAGAACGCCGGCGCAGGTACGCGCGAAGCATAAACCCCACCGTCTCGGCGGCGAGCGTGCACGGGGCCGAACGCTACGGCGCCTGCGCCGGGCGCCTCTCCAGCCGCGACACAGCGAGCTTCACGGCCACCGTCAGCGCCGTCACTACGGCGGTCATGAACGCATAAAAGCTCATGCCAGCGACGAGCCCGAAGCCATCAGCGATGGCCGACATGATCCACGGGATGCAGATGCCGCCGACGGCGGCGCCGGCGATGAGCCTGCTGGTGACCGCGGCGGTGTCGTGCGGGTAACAGCGACCGGCCAGCGCGATCGCAGCAGGAAATATCCCTGAGAATCCCAAACCGGTGAGTGCAAAGCAGACGGCAGCCGACATCGGTCCAGGTCCGAGCAAGGCGGCGGTCCCGGCCAAAGTGGCACAAGCCGCCAGGCCGATCAGAAGAAGCTCGTCGCGCACGCGGTGCGCGAGTACCGTCAGTGCCAGGCGGCCGGCTGCCATGCCCAGCCAGTAGAACGAGAGGACGGTGCCAGCGTAGGTGAGGGTGACGCTGTATTCGCTCACCATGTACTTCGTGAGCCAACCGCCGATTCCGATCTCGGCGCCCACGTAGGCACCGAGTGCAATTGCCAGGAGCGCGATCATTGGCGACCGGCGCGCACCACGGTCTCGCGTCCCGAACTCGGACGGTGTCGCGGCCGCATGCTGTACAGACATGGCTCGCCAGCCAAGACCGACGCTTGCCGTGATCACGCCGGCGGCGAAAAACACCGACTGCCAGGAGATTCCCGCGTCCACCGCACGTGTGGTAAGAGCCGGCGCGATAAACGAGCCCACTCCAAAAAAGAGGTGGGTGAAGTTGAGGAGGTTGGCGCGGCGCTCGCCGCCGATCGCGAGGAGAAGCGTGTTCGAGGTCACTTCCATCGCTCCGAAGCCGAGGCCGGTCACGAACATCATCGAAGCGCCGCCGATCCAGTTCGACATGTGACCGAAGCCGGCGAGGCCCGCAGCGGAGATCAGCAGGCTCGTCACGAGCACGCAACGCATGCCGAACCGCCCGATGAGCCGCGGCGTAGCGACGACGGCGAGGAGATACCCGACACCCTGCAGCGCCATCATCGAGCCCGCCTCCACGAGTCGGAGGTGAAAGTGCTCGACCAGGATCGGCAGCAGGGTTCCCGGCAGGGTCAGGCAAGCGCCGAGCACGCCGAAGGAGCACGCGGCGAGGAAGATCGGAACTTTCCTGGAGGCGACCATCCCATTTCTATTGTCGCATTCGGCAGGCCGATGCGAGGATGCTCGTCCACGGAGCATCACCGCAAGCACCTCGGTGTCGCCTCGTGTTCCTACCCGCCGCTCGCTCCTAGCGGCGATAGACCCGTGGCCCGTTCGGCAAGAAGCGCTCCGACAGGAAGCGTTCTTGCGGCTTCTCGGAGGCCGTCTTGGGGATCTCGTCGACGACCTGCAGGTACGACGGGACGAAGTTCGGTTCGAGACCTCGCGCGCACGCCGCGAACACGCTGGCGGGGTCGAAAGTCGCCGCGTCCACCGGCACGACGGCCGCCACGACATCCTTCTCGCCAGGCGAGCCCGAGGCCGCAGGCACACCGTAGACGAACACGTCGTTCACCTGCGGGTGCTCGGCGACGACTTTCTCGACGAACCCGGGA
>JACRCR010000059.1 GCA_016218925.1 Deltaproteobacteria bacterium
ATGGACCATGTAGTTGTCGCGCGTGCGCGCCGCGATCTCGATCGCCTCTTCCGCCGAGATCTTGCGGCCGTAGCCGCGCCGGATCGCCCAATCTGCCGAGCCATTGAGCGTCGTGCAGGTTTCCATCGGCTTCTTGCACGGGTTGCCATGGTGCATCGCCTTGTGACGGCAGTAGCAGAGGCCGACCGCGCGCAGCTTGGCGTTCTTCAGGATCTCGGTCGCCTGCTCGTACGGCAGGATCTCGGACCGCACGTCATCGGGCAGCGTCTTTTCGTGCGCGATCACGCGGCCGACCTGCGTCTGGGCCCCGAACGCGTTGTCGGCGAACGTTCTGTCCTCGAACATGTACGTGGACAGCAGGTCGGCCAGCTTCTTGTTGGGCAGATCCTTGTGAAGCCGCATGAAGGTGAACTCGAAGAAACCGATCACCGTCGGCGCCAGCATGTAGAACGGCTTGCCGTTGGTCTTGAAATCCAGCACCAGCCCCTTCTCGGCCATGCGCTCGAGGGCGACCTCGAGGCGCTCGGGGTCCTGGCCCAGCCGCCGGCTTATCGCATCGAGCGAAGCCGGCGTCATCGGCATCCGCGCGCCGATCTGCGCTTCCTCCTCGGTGAAACGCAGGCGCAGGATTTCGAACAGTTCCTCGGCCGGCGGCGCTCCGATCGGGTTCTTGTGCAACCGCTGCTGAAGATCCAGGTAGGGCTTTTGCATCGCCAGGTGTCCCATCGCTCTGTCTCCTTTGCCCGAATGTCTCTCGTCACTCGCCCGATCTGCTGCGCGTCACGTTGCGTGTCACGGTCTTGATCATCGCCACGGCTTCGCTGCCGAGCAGCTCCGTCGCGGCGGCCTGAGCGCGCTCCCAGGCCAGCGTCGCGTCCTGAAGAAGCTTGTCGCCGGCGGCGGTCAACTGGAACGGACGCGAACGCTGGTCCGAAGCCGCAGCCTTCTCGATCCAACCGTTGGCGCGCATCCGCTCTATGTTGCGGCTCAGCGTCGAAGCATCGATCTGCAGCCAGCGGCAGATCTCGGCCGCGCGCACCTGCGCGTGCTTGGCCGCCAGCGCCAGCACGACCATCTGACTGACGGTCAGTCCGAGCGGTCGCAGTTCGCCTTCGTAGATCCCGGTCACCACGCGGTTGAGCATGCGGACCTGATTGCCCAGGCACTCGCGCGCCATGATGTCGACTACCGTCTGGGTGTTCTTCGGCCTCATCGTTTAGTTGCAGATACAACGCTTGCACAGGCAAGGTAAGATCGTAGACCAGATCCTTATCAGCCTCATAAATGACATCGGTCATACGTTTTCTGCCTACCGGCAGGTAGAAGACTCCCCATGCAGGATGCCCCCAGGCCCACCCGCGAGTCCGGCCCCAAGGCCGAACGCACCCGCAGCACCATCTTGGAGGTCGCCGAACAGGTCTTCGCCGAGAAAGGCTACGCCGCCGCGCGGCTCGAGGACCTTGCCGCCCGTGTCGGGATTCGCCGCGCCTCGATGGTCTACTACTTCCGCGACAAGCGGGAGCTGTACGATGCCGTCCTCAGCGACATCTTCGGCGAACTGCTCGA
Source organism: Deltaproteobacteria bacterium (assembly GCA_016218925.1). Classification (GTDB taxonomy): domain Bacteria; phylum Desulfobacterota; class Binatia; order UBA1149; family CAITLU01; genus CAITLU01. The sequence goes on from JACRCR010000059.1 coordinate 1,567, forward strand.
CCGCTATCAGGCCGCGCTCGCTGCCCCGGCGCCGCTGCCCGAGCGCATCGAAGCGGTGGTCGACGCGTGGATCGGTTACGTCTCCGAGCGGCCCGCTGTTGCGCGGCTCCTGCTGTGGGAGGCCGCCGACGGCTCTCGCGAACGCGTTGCCGTCGCGGCGGGACACGCCGAGGCCGTCCTGACGACCCTCTCCGCCGCTATCGAGCAGGGACAGCGCGAAGGCCTGTTCCATCCGATCGACCCGATCCACTTCATCCTGACCATCGTCGGTGCGACCGTATTCTTCGTAGCGGGCACGCCGCGCATCGTGCCGAACTGGCCCTTCGATCCGCTCAGCACCGAGCAACTACGCGCGCACCACAACGAGCTGCTCGGGATCTCCAGGCGCCTGCTCGGCACCGGAGCCGCACTGCCAAGTCGCACCACGAAATCGGCGCGCGGTGGCCGAACCAAGGCGGCGCGCCGATGAGCCGCGCTCAGCACAAGCCGTCATCTGCACACGTGCCGTTCAAGGAAGGATCCGTATGCTACTGACCCGCCGTGATTTTCTCCGCTCCGTCGGCGCCGCAACGCTGCTCCTGTCGCTGGACCGGCTCGGGTTCGCCACCGCCGCGGCCGCCGAAGTCGGCAGCGGCGCACCGATGCTGCCACCGATCGAGCCGTATCGAACCTGGGAAGACGTCTTCCGCGAGAAGTGGACCTGGGATCGCGTGGTGCGCTGCACCCACAACCGCTCCAACTGCATGTCGGCATGCGCGTGGGATGTCTACGTCAAAGACGGTCTGGTCTGGCGCGAGGAGCAGGCGCACACCTACGACGAAGGCGGGCGCGACGGTACTCCGGACTTCTTCCCGCGCGGCTGCCAGAAGGGCGCCTGCTACAGCCAGTTGATGGCCTCACCGCAGCGCCTGCGCTACCCGCTCGAACGCGTCGGCGAACGCGGCAGCGGCAAGTGGAAGCGCATCAGTTGGGACGAAGCGCTCGACAAGGTCGCCGATGGCATCATCGACGCGGCGACCAGGCACGGCTCCGAGACGATCATCGGCGTGCCGGGCCCGAACTTCGACCACGGCCCCGACTCGGCCGCCGAAATCCGCCTGATCCGCAAGCTCGGCGCCACCTCTCTCGATACCTTCGCAGGGATCGGCGACATGCCGGTAGGTATGACCCAGACCTACGGCATGTTCATGAATGACGGAACCATCGACGACTACTTCCGTTCCGATTACATCGTGCTGTGGTCCGCCAATCCGCTCTACACGCGCATTCCGGACATGCACTTCATCACCGAAGCGCGCTACCGCGGCGCCACCGTCGTGGTGATCAGCCCCGACTACAACGCCACCTCGATGCACGCCGACGTATGGCTCAATCCCAGGATCGAGACCGACACCGCACTGGCACTGGCCATGGCGCAGGTGATGCTGGCCGAGAACCTGCACAAACCCGACTACGTAAAGGAGCAGACCGACCTGCCGTTCCTGGTCCGCACCGACAACGGAAAGTTCCTGCTCGAGCGCGACGTGGTCGCCGGCGGCCGCGAAGACGTCTTCTATCTGTGGGACGAGGCGCAAAGCGCCGCGGTACTCGCACCCGGTTCGCAGGGCATGTCCAGGGCTACGCTCGCGCTCGGCGAGATCCGCCCCGCGTTGCAGGGCCGCTGGAAGGTCAAGCTGGCCGATGGCACCTCGGTCGATGTCGAGCCGCTCTACCAGCAGCTACGCCGCGGGCTCGACGAGCGCTCGACCCCGGAACTCGTCGAGAAGACGACCGGCGTCGCTGCCGGTCTCATCCGAGAGGTCGCCCGCAAAATGGCCGCTGCCAAGTCGGCGCTGATCTACGCATCCACGGGCGCCTGCAAGCACTACCACAGCGACCTGATGCACCGCTCGTTCGCGCTGTTGATGGCGCTGACCGGCAACCAGGGGCGTCCCGGCGGCGGTGTGCGCATGGGCTCGTGGTGGGGAGTGTCGGGCTACGATGAACTGGGGTTCGGAGGTCCCTCGGCGCTGCAGAAAGCGCTGATGCAGCTGACCGGCCGCCCCGCGGTGCGCGACATGGAAGCCTTCATGCTCAAACGCTCCGGCGAGGAAGGCGTCTCGATGGAATTGCCCTGGCTCCATGTGCACGCCGGTTACGACGGCGTCATGGGCAACCCGGCGTACAACGACCCCGCCAACCCGCTAAGCATGGATGCCGCGCTGAAGACCTCGCTCGAACGCAAGTGGGTTCCGGTCTACCCGGCGCCGGGCAAGGACCCGAAAGTCTTCATCGTCAATTCGATCAATCCGCTCAGGCGCTGGGCGGCCCCGCAACTAGCGCTCAAACATCTGTGGCCGAAGTTCGATCTGGTCGTCAACATCAACTTCCAGATGTCGACGACCGGTATGCACAGCGACATCCTGCTACCTGCCGCCGCGTTCTACGAGAAGATCGGCATCAAGTACGCCTGGTGCTTCCTGCCTTACCTCGTACTGAACGACAAGGCCGTGGAACCGCAGGGCGAGTCTCGCAACGAATGGTGGATCTACGGCAGCATCGCCGAGCGCGTTCAGAAACGTGCGCGAGCCAAGGGCGTGGCCACGGCCAAGGACGCCCACGGCAACGAGCGGGACCTCTCGCAACTGTTCGATGCCTACACCGAAGCCGGCGTGCTGGACCCGGCCGACCCGCGCACCGGGATGAACTACATCTTCGAGCGCACCGAGATCTGCGAGGGAACCACCTGGGATGAAGCGATCAAGCGCGGCGTGATCCCGATCAAGCGCCATCAGCCCTACGGTATGCTGAACAACATCTGCAGCGACGTCGATTTCACCAAGCCGCTGTACCCGAACTCGTGGCAGGTGGACGGCAAGGAATCGTGGCCAACCATGACCGGCCGCCAGCAGTTCCGCCTCGAACACGACTGGTACGTCGCCGCCGGCGAGGCCCTGCCGGTGCACAAGCCGGCGCCAGCCGCCGGCGGCAACTACCCGCTGCGCATGACCGGCGGGCACACGCGCTGGAGCGTCCACACCATCTGGCGCGGCGAGCCCAACCTGCTGCGCCTGCAGCGCGGCGAGCCGGTGCTGTACATGAACGCCGACGACGCGAGCGCTAGAGGAATCGCCGACAACGACCGCGGGCGCATCTCAAACGACGTCGGCACCTTCGAGTGCCTGGTCAAGACCGCGCCCTCGCTTCAACCCGGACAAGTCGCCATCTATCACGCATGGGAGAACTTCCAGTTCGCCCGCCACCAGGGGCAGCAGGAGCCGATTCCGGGACCGTGGAAGAACCTGCACCTGGCCGGCGGCTACGGACAGCTCCACGTCCGCGGGGCCTACGCAGGGCCGAACTTCGGCCCGCGCGGCGTGACCGTTGAAGTACAGAAGGTTTGACGCAACTCGAACGAGGAGAGAGTGAGCATGAGCAATCAAGTTATCATCGCCGGCGTCGGCATGGTGCCTTTCAAGAAACCCGGCAGCAGCGATCCCTACGACGTGATGGGAGGCGAAGCCGCGCGTATGGCGCTTGCGGACGCCGCCGTCCCGTACACCGACGTGCAACAGGCCTACGCCGGCTATGTCCTGGCCGATAGCTGCGCCGGGCAGGCCGCGCTGTACCGCATCGGCATCACCGGCATCCCGATCTTCAACGTCAACAACAACTGCGCCAGCGGCAGCAGTGCGTTCTATCTGGCGGCGCAGGCGGTCAGTTCCGGCGTCGTCGACTGCGCGCTGGCGGTGGGCTTCGAGCAGATGGAGCCGGGCGCGATCGGCGTCGTGTTCCCGACCAAGACCAACCCGATTGACCGGCATGTGCGCGCCGCCGCCGAGCTGCTGGCCCTGACCGAGGAGGAAATGGCGCTGCCGCCGGCGGTGATGCTGTTCGGCTGCCAGTGCGAGCTGTTGCAGAAAGAGACCGGCATGGCCGAGAGCACGCTGGCGCAGATCACGATCAAGGCGCGCAGGCACGCCGCCGCCAATCCCAATGCGATCTTCCGAGAGCCGCTGACCGTCGAGCAGATTCTGTGGGGAGCGCCGATCTACCGCGGGCTGCGCAAGCTGTTCGCATGCCCGCCCAGTTGCGGCGCCGCCTCGGTCGTCGTCTGCAATGAAGACTTCGCCCGCAAGCATGGCATCAGAAACGACATCCGCCTGATCGGACAAGGCGTATGCAGTGATCGCGCCGAGTTCTTCAAAGGCGACCCGCAGGACGTAATGTTTCGCGCACTCAGTCGCACTGCCGCCAACCAGGCCTATGAGTCCGCCGGCGTCGGCCCCAGCGACATCGACGTCATCGAACTGCACGACTGCTTTACCAGCAACGAAATCATCACCTACGGCGCGCTCGGTCTGTGCGCGAGCGAGGACCTGGAGAAGTTCGTTCTGGACGGCGACAACACCTACGGCGGCAAGGTGGTCGTCAATCCTTCGGGCGGGCTGCTGGCCAAGGGCCACCCGCTCGGCGCCACCGGCCTGGCCCAGATCACCGAACTGACCTGGCAACTGCGCGGCGAGGCCGGTGCCAGACAGGTCGACGGAGCGCGCACCGCGTTGCAGCACAACGGCGGACTCGGTAGTGCGGGGTTCGTCAACATATTTCAGCGGAGCTGAGGCGTAGTAAGACAATCGTTGCGCGCAGCGTTACAGGGCGCGCGACAAATCGGGAGGTTCCCATGGCCCAGGCGAGCGTAGCAGCCCTTCGCAACGAAGATCCGGAAGAGGTCGAGAAGGAGGCCGGACGCAGTTCCACGATCACCGTCGTACCGGAAGGCGCCGCATGGAACGGCGTCGAGCAGACGATGCTGAAGCGGCGCAGCATCCGTAAGTACAAGAAAGCGCAGGTCCCTGGCCACTTGATACGGCGGATGCTCGAGATGGGGCGCTTCGCTCCGTCTCAGGGTAATTGCCAGCCGTGGAAATTCGTCGTCATCCGCGACGCCGACATGATCCAAGGCATCGAAGACTTCTGCGTCGGTACGTGCAAGAAACTGTCGCGCGGCATCGACTACTACACCTACCCGGCAGGTTCGTTCAAGTATTTCATCACCCGGGCCAAGGCCAAGCTCTTCAACCGCTTGCAGCCCAACATGATGCACCCGGTGCCGGTCAGCGGCATCACCGCCATCGCCGAGGGTCGCTTCGCGGTATTCCACAAGGCCCCGACCGTGATCCTGCTGCTGATGGACAAGCGCGGCATCGGCGTGCCGGCGATCGACATCGGCATCTGCGGCACCAACATCGTGCTGGCGGCGCAGAGCCTCGGGCTCGGTACCTGCTGGATCGGGTTCTCCAAGTTCCTCAATCAGAGTCCCGAGTGGTGCGCACGGCTCGGGGTCGAAGAACCCTATGAAATCGCCGAGGCGATCACCGTGGGATATCCGGTCGGCGATCCGACGCACTTGATCGCGCGCGAGACCCACGAGATCGGCTGGTTCGAAGGCGGCAAGAAGGAAATTCTCTACTAGAGAGGGGGGAGCGCCATGGCTTTGCTATCGAAACAGGAACGACGTCACTTTCCGGATTGGGACGATCCCGGGCAGTGCCAATTCCACAGCGTCACCATTGACCTGGAGAAGTGCGACGGCTGCAAGCTGTGCACGATCATCTGTCCCGCCAACGTGCTCGAGCTGTTCGGCGACAAGGCCAAGAAGAAGGCTCGCGTCAAAGCCAACGCTCGCGGCTGCATCAGTTGCAACAACTGCTTCGCGATCTGCGAGAGCGGAGCGATCGAAGCCTCGCAGCACTACGATTTCGTCGGCTACTACCGCCAGCTCGGCCGCGGCGAGTTCTCCAAGCCGAGAGTATTTTGAGTTCGCCGACCAAGGCCGGCCGTAGCAAGCGCGACAGGAGACAAACGTGAAAGCGTATCGAATGACCAAATGGCAGGCGGAGCCCGAGTTCTGCGACGTCGACCTTCGCGAGCCAGGGCCCGGCGAGGTGCTGGTGAAAGTGGGCGGGGCCGGAGTGTGCCACTCCGATCTGCACGTCATGGAGTACCCCGACGGAGCGCTGCCGTATCCGCTGCCGTTCACGTTCGGCCACGAGAACGCCGGCTGGGTCGAGCGCGTGGGACCGGGCGTGCGCGATGTCGAACCCGGCGAGGCAGTGGCCGTGTACGCAGTGTGGGGCTGCGGTCGCTGCCCGCAATGTCTGGTCGGCGCCGACAACTACTGTGAGAACGCGCCGCTGTTCTCCGGCGGCGGTCTGGGACTGGACGGCGGCATGGCCAGCCACATGCTCGTGCCGTCGGCGCGTTTCCTTTGCCCCCTGAAGGGGCTCGACCCGCGCGAAGCCGCGCCGCTCACCGACGCAGGGCTGACGACCTATCACGCCGTCAAGCGTTCGCTCTCGGTGTTGCAGCCCGGATCGACCGCCGTCGTCATTGGAGTCGGCGGGCTCGGACAGATGGCCGTGCAAGTCTTGAAGGCACTGTCGCCGGCGCGCGTCATCGCAGTGGACGTGTCCGCCGAAAAGCTCGCTTCCGCCAAAGCTCTGGGCGCCGATGCAACTGTGGTATCCGACGCCGGCGCCGGCGCACACCTTACCGAACTCACCGGCGGCAAGGGCGCCGAGTTGGTGCTCGATGTGGTCGGCTCCGACGCCACACTGCAGCTCGGTGTCAGCGCATCGCGACGTCTCGGCCATCTCACGCTGGTCGGGATCGCCGGCGGATCGACGACCTTCAGCTACATGGGAGTACCGACCGAAGTCGCCCTGGCCTCGACCTTCTACGGAAGCATTCCGGAGCTGAACGAGGTAATGACGCTGGCCCGCGACAGGAAGATCAAGACCCAGGCGCAGTTGTTTCCGCTGGAGCAGGCACCGCAGGTCTACCAGCGTTTGCGCGAAGGAACGATCCGGAGCCGCGCCGTGATCACGCCTAACGGGTGACCGCGCCGCAATTGTCGAAATGTTGAATTCGTCCACCGACCGGGACTGAGCAACCGTTTATGAGTGACCCACAAGGGAGGAGCCAAGCATGACACCGCAAGACATCGACTTCGATCTATCCGAAGAAGAACGCAGCATCCGCGACCTCGTACACAAGTTCGCCGAGCAGGTCATGCGTCCGGCCGGCCAGGCGCTGGATCGGCGCTCGGCCGAAGAGGTGATCGCGCACGATTCGATCCTGTGGGACGTCCACAAGAAGTGGAACGACCTCGGCGTGCACATGTTCGCTGCCGATCCCGCCGCGTTCACGCCGGCGCAGCTCGCCCGTCTGACCTGCATCGTCACCGAAGAACTCGGCTGGGGCGATGCCGGACTGGCGATCAGTCTGGGTGCCTCCGAGTTTCCGGCGATGCTGGCGGGGACGACGCAGAACCCCGAGGTGATGGCCGCGTTCCCGGTCAGCAAGATCGGCTGCTGGGCCATCACCGAACCCGACCACGGCAGCGACTCGCTCGACATGGGCGCGGACACCAAGCGTCCCGCGCTGCAGAAGCCCAACTGCGTGGCGCGCCGCGACGGCGACTTCTACGTCATCAGCGGACAGAAGGCCGCGTGGGTGTCCAACGGCACCATCGCCGACACCGCCGCGCTGTACTGCGCCGTGGACAACGGCGACGGCGTCAACGGCTGGGGCGTCCTGCTCGTCGACCTCAACGCACGCGGAGTAACCAGGGGCCGTCCCCTGGAGAAGCTCGGGCAGCGGGCGCTCCCTCAGGGAGAGGTATTCTTCGACGACGCGCGAGTGCCGCTCACGCAGCTGGTGATCCCACCGGAAATGTACCCGATGGGCATCGAGCTGACGCTGTGCAGTGCCAACGGCTTCATGGGAGCCACGTTCGTCGGCTGCGCCCGCGCCGCCTACGAGATGGCGCTCGAGTACGCCAAGCAGCGCGTGCAGGGCGGAAAGACGATCATCGAACACCAGGCCGTGAAGATGAAATTGTTCGAGATGTTCCGCAAGGTCGAGGCCGCGCGCGCGCTCAACCGCCGTGTGGTGCTGTACAACACGATCCACAACCCGTTCCTCGGCGCTCCGGAGGGAAGCTTTCCGGCAGTGCAGTTCGCGATCGCCTCGAAAGTCACCTCGACCCAGACTTCGTTCGACGTCGCGAGCGACGCGCTGCAGATCTTCGGCGGCAACGGGCTCAGCTACGAGTATCCGATCGAGAAGATCCTGCGCGACGCAAGAGCGTCGATGATCGAAGACGGCACCAACGAGGTGCTCGCGCTGCACGCGGCAGAGAGGCTGTAGACGGGCGAGGCTTACGACACCGAAGCGAGTCTCTCGAAGAGACGCGCTTCGGTGTCGCGAATCGCGCGAACCGTCGCGACCACCGCGTCGCTCACCCCGGCCGTTTCGCCACCGGCGAACACACGCAACTGCTCAGCGAGCGCGGTCCACAACCGCGCCGACTCGCTCATCGCCTCGACGTCCGCCGCCTGCACGCGCCCGTAGCCTTGCTCGCACGCCTCCCGCAAGAACGCAGAATACATCAGCCGGAAATTGCCGCCGCCGGTGCCGAACGACTCGATGCAGCCGGCAGCGTAGCGGGCAAGTTTCTCTCCCGTCGGCCCCGCCAGGAATCCCGGCAAGCGCTCTGCGAGGCGGCTCAAGCCTCCAATACCGGCGGTCGCGCTGATCGGCATCCCCTCTGGTACCGCCGCCGCGCCGCCGTCGTCCTCGATCATCCGCTCCGCGGCGCGCCTGATCGCCAGCGAGTACGCTTCGGGCAGCGCGCGAGCCACGCGATCGCCGTGGAACTTGCCCCACAGGTTGTAGGTCGAGATGAAATCTTTGGGGTTGCGACTGGCCGCCAGCGCGTCGTACGCACATGGCTGCGCCGCCTCGTCGATGCGGTCGGCGATCAGCGCGATACGCGCGGCATCGTCGAAACCGACCAGCACGAAACGGTGCGACGGGAAATGAACCTTGAAGTCGCGATAGTCCAGATACAGCGCATCGCCTGAAAGCATAGTCGGGCGCCCGGCGAGCACTTCCTCGCGCACCACCAACCACGCCTTCTCGTCGTCGATCTCCATCTGTTCGGTGTAGTCGAGCCCGAGCGCGTCGGCCAGATCCACCTCCATCGACGCGCCGCGACCGAACATCAGCACGCCCGGGTCGTACATCTGCGACTCGATCAGCATGAAGTGCAGTCCCGAGCCGAGGCCGAACACGGCGGCTTCGGTCAGCTCCACGCCGCAGTAGTGACGGATCAGGTTGCGCATCGCGGTGCTGCCGCAGTGCTGGCCCGGAACGTTGCGGTAGTTGTCGATCCTGAAGCTTTGCACGCCCCCTACCCTTTCACGCCGACAATGCCCTTTTCCTTGTCGTAGACGATGCCGTGGTGCGGAACGCGCCCCGCGTTGATGAAGCTGCTGCGAAGCTGGCGGCCCAGGATCGCTTCGGCGCGGTGTCCGAGCGCGATCATCTTGTCGAGGTCGATGCCGGTGGAAACGCCCATCTCTTCGAACATCCCCACCAGGTCTTCCGTGCAGGTGTTGCCCGAGTAGCCGTGGTGGTAGTCGGCGGCTCCGGTCTTGGGCTGGCCGCCGATCGCGCCCAGCGAGGTGTCGAAATGGCGGAACCCGAAGGTCAGCCCGACAAGCGAGTTCGCCACCCCCCAGCCGCGCGTGTCGTGGAAGTGGACCACTACCTCGTCGGTGGTGAACCCGGCGGCAAGTGCGTTCTCGTAGAACGCGCTTACCTGGCGCGGGTTGGCCGAGCCGGTGGTGTCGCCGAAGCCGATGATGGTGGCGCCGATGTCCTTCCACCACTGTCCCATCGCGATCGCTTCGCGCACCGGCACGTCGCCTTTGATCGGGCAGCCGAAGCTGGTCAGCACCCAGCCGAACACCGCGTGGCCGGAGTCCAGCGACGCGCGCGTCATCTGCTCGAGCAGGCGCTTGTTTTCGTCGTGGCCCATGTTGACGTTGGCCAGGTTGTGGGCCTCGCTCGCCGAAATCACCATCGCGATCTCGTCGACGCCGTAGCCTTCCTCCTTGCTGTCTATCGCCCGCTGAACGCCTTTCATGGTCGTACAGATGCCGCGATAGTCGACGCCTTTCTTGCGAGGGATGCGGCGCAGAACTTCCTCGGCGTCGGCGAACTGGGGCAGGTAGCGCGCGTGCGCGAAGCTGGTCGCTTCCACCTTGGTGAAGCCGGCGTCGACTATGCCGGTTATCATCTCGACCTTGAGGTCGGTCGGGACCACGTTCGCCTCGTTCTGCAGGCCGTCGCGGACCCAGCACTCGCCCATCACCACCCGCTCGGGCAGCGCCATCTCGTGCAGTTTTTTCGAGTTGCCCATCGCCAGTCCTCCGGCGCCATTCCATGCCCGAAACGGACCGCCGCGAAAAGCGCGAGCGCAGCGCTCAGTCCCGAAGCGCCTCGAGGTCCCGAAACGCATCCAGTGCCGCCGGGTTGGCCAGCGCGTCGCGGTTCTTCACCTGCTCGCCGTGGATGATCTTGGTGACCGCCAACTCGACCTTCTTGCCGCTGATCGTGCGCGGGATTTCCGGGACCTGGATCACCTTGGCGGGCACGTGGCGCGGCGTCGTGTTCCTGCGGATCTGGGTGCAGATCTTGGCCGTGAGCGCGCCGTCAAGTGCCAGGCCCGGGCGCAGCACCACGAACAGGACCACGCGCACGTCGTCCTTCCACTGCTGGCCTGCCACCAGGCAGTCGACTATCTCGTCCATCGCCTCGACCTGCCGGTCGATCTCGGCCGTGCCGATGCGTACCCCGCCGGGATTCAGAGTCGCGTCGGAGCGGCCGTAGACGATGACGCCGCGGTGGGGCGTCATCTCGATGTAGTCGCCGTGCCGCCACACGCCCGGGCACTCGCTGAAGTAGGCGTCCAGATACTTGGCGTTGTCGGGATCGTCCCAGAAGTAGATCGGCATCGACGGGAACGCCGCGGTGCACACGAGCTCGCCCTTCTGCCCCACTACCGCGTGGCCGTGCTCGTCCCAGGCCTCGACTTTCATGGCCAGGCCGCACTTCTGGATCTCGCCGGCCCACACTGGATCGATCGGCGAGCCGAGCATGAAACACGAGATGATGTCGGTGCCGCCGCAGATCGAGGCCAGTTGGAGGTTCTTCTTGACCTCGCGGTAGACCCATTCGAAGCCTTCGATCGACAGCGGCGAGCCGGTCGACAAGATCGCGCGCAGATCGGTGAGATCGAAGTCGGCGCCGGGTCTGACGCCGGCTTTCTCGCACATGCCCAGGAACTTGGCGCTGGTGCCGAACACCGAGATCTTCAGATCCTGCGCCACCCGCCACAGCACCGACGCGTCGGGATGGGCAGGACTGCCGTCGTACAGCACCAGCGTCGAGCCCGCGACGAGCGAACTCACCAGCCAGTTCCACATCATCCAGCCGCAAGTCGTGAAGTAGAAGACTACGTTGTCGCGACCCAGGTCGGTGTGCAGCAGCAGTTCCTTGGAGTGCTGCACCAGGGTGCCGCCGGCGCCGTGGACGATGCACTTGGGAACGCCCGTCGTGCCCGACGAGTACATGATGTAGATGGGGTGGTCGAAAGGTAGCTGCTCGAACGTGATCTCCGTGGCGTCGTTGGCCAGCGCCGCCTCCCACGACGTCGCCTTCGGCACGGCCGAGATATCGGGTGCGGCGCTGACGAACGGCACCACCACCACGCGCTCGATCGAATCGATATCGGCCGCCACGTGCGCCGCGCGCTCGAGGCAGTCGAATGCCTTGCCGTTGTAGAAGTAGCCGTCGGCGGTGACCAGGACTTTCGGTTTGATCTGACCGAAGCGGTCCATGACGCCCTTGAAGCCGAAGTCGGGGCTGCACGAAGACCAGATCGCGCCGAGGCTCGTGGTTGCCAGCATCGAGGCCAGCGTCTCCACGCGGTTGGGCATGAAGCCTGCGACCCGATCGCCCTTGCCCACGCCCGCCTGCGACAGAAAGCGCACCAGCCGCGCTGTCATCGAGTACAGCTCGGCGTAGCTGACGCGCGCGTCCACCTGACCGCCTTCGCGCACCGAAATCACGGCGGGACGCGCGTCGCGAAAGCGCAGCAGATTCTCCGCGAAGTTCAGTCGCGATCCCTCGAACCAGCGCGCCCCCGGCATGACCGGGTTGCTCAGCACCGCCTGGTACGGCCGCGAGTGCACGACACCGGTGAAGTGCCACAGCGACTCCCAGAAATCGGCCGGACGGGCGATCGACCAATCGTAGAGGTCGTCGTAGCCGTGGATCGCAAGGCCGCAGCGCCCGTTCACGTACTCGATGAAGCGCGTCAGATTGGTTCGAGCGATGCGCTCGGACGAGGGAATCCAAAGAGGTTCAGGCATCCCGGGGTCCCCCTGCCCTCAGAGTTTCGCCGCGGCCACCAGGCCGAGCACCTCGTTGCAGCCGTCTTCGATCATCGAGGCGCGTGCGTCGCGCATCAGTTTCTCGACCGGGTACTCGCGACTCAGCCCGTTGCCGCCGAAGATCTGCACTGCCGCGCTGGCGGTCTCGAAGGCGGTCTCGGTGCAGAAGACTTTGGACGCGATCGAGTACTGCACCAGCGGAGGGTTGGTGCTGTTGTACAGCATCACTCGCCATGCCAGTGAGCGCGCCGCCTCCACCTGCGCGAACATCCGGAAGAGGCGGGCTCGCACGCTCTGATGCTCGAAGATCGGCACCCCGCCCTGCACCCGCTCTTTCGAGTAATCGATCGCGTGCTCGAGCGCCGCACGCGCAAGTCCGACGAACAGCGCGCCCATGCCCGCGTTCGCCATCGTAAGGACGCCTTCGACCACCATCTGGTAGACATCGGGACCCACGACCATGTACTCGGCCGGCACCCGCACCGCATCGAAAAAGATCTCGCCTTGGTTGAGCGCCCGCTGGCCGACCTTGTCGAGTGGCCTGCCGCGCGAGACCCCCGGCAGGTCCAGAGGCACTATGCAGACGCCACCGCCGGCCAGCCCCTTGCTAGGGTCCACCGTGCAGAACAGCGCCGCGACCTGCGCGATCGTACCGTCCGATACCCATGCAGCTTTCTGCCCATCGACGATGTAGTCGTCGCCGTCGCGGCGCGCCACGCAGTTGGGTTTGATCGCGGCGTTGGCGAAGTTCGGGTCGGTGACCATCAACTGGTCACTGCCGTGGTCGGGCTCGGTCACCGCCCAGCAGCCGATCTCGCGGCGTTTTGGATCGCAGAAGCGCTCGACCAGTTCGGGGCGCCCCGACATACGCGCGAACATCTTGTGGAAGTTCGCGACCGCCAGGCTGATCGCCAGGCCCGAGTCGCCCCAGCCCATTTCCTCCGAGATCAGGAAGCGCAGGCGGGCACGCTCGAGCATCGATATGCCCGCGTCGTCGGCGTCCAGAGCGTCGAGGCCCAGGTCCCAGTACTTCTCGAACACCTCCCACAGCACCGAGCCCTTGGCGATGACCTGCTGGGGCTCCGGAAGCTTGTCGAGCGCGGCGCCGGCCGGACGCATCACCTCGGCGGCGAACTTGTGGACGGTGTCGCGGATCTCGCGTTCCTGGTCGGTCAGACTGATTTCGATATCTGTCAGTGGCATCGCGTCTCTCCCTGCGCTTCGGTTCGCGTGCGATCGGCGAGGATTTATCCTACAGGCCGAGGGAAGGACAACATCACGGCCCCCGGCGATCGATGTAGCGATCGCCGACGGTGCGCAGCAGAGGCGTCGAGCGCCCGAGGCACCCCAGCTCCCACACCACATGATCGGGTGCGCGGCCCGAAGCGCGCACCACTCCCGCGTGGATCCCGTGCAGGTGGTGGCTGGCGCAGACCGAGACGCGGTTGCCAGGCGCGTTGCCGCCGCCGCGGGACAGGTAGACCAGGTGGTGATCGTGCAGGCGGCAGCGCGACGTGCAGGCCGGGACCTGACAGGTCCAGTTGTCGCGCCCGAAAACCGGGTCGCGGTGGCGCGGCTGCGAGGTCCAGGTCAGAAACACGTGCGCCAGGATTCTCTCGAAGGCTCGCCAGCGCGGCTCGCTCGGAGCCCGGTAGCTCGCGATCGCATCTTCGAGCAGCCCGATGACCGTGACCGGCGCGTGCAACGTGACCAGAGCACCCAACCCGTAGCCCCAGCGCAGCGGGTCGGGGCCCTCCGGCGAGGGTACCTTCACGCGCATTTTCACTCGCAGCGCATCCACGCGCGCGGCCTGGTCGGCGCCGAGGTCCAGATCAGTCGGCGGCGGAGGCTGACTCTGCTCGCTGCCGGGATCGTCGATGCGGTCGAGCGCCCACGACACTTCGTCGGCCAGACGTTGCAGCGTCACCTGGCCGGCGCGCTCTATCCATTCGTGCTCGTGCTTCTCGGTGATGACCGGGAGCAGTGTCGTCGCGGCCAGCCACGAGATTTCGCCGCGACGGTAGGCAAGCCGCAGTGCCGGAGAGCGGCGCAGCGAGTCGCGCTCCAGGCGCACCAGCGCCCAGCCTTTACGACCGCAGATGCCGAGCCGGGCTTCTACGTAGAGCCTGAAGCTGGCGAACCCGAGTTCCTGGTAGAGCCTGCGGTCAACCACACCGCGCAAGATGGCGCCGAGCTGCCAATCGATCCG
>JACRCR010000236.1 GCA_016218925.1 Deltaproteobacteria bacterium
GGGACTGCGCGAGCGCACGGTGACGATGTCATCGCTGTCGAAGACGCTGTCGGTCACCGGATGGAGACTCGGCTGGATGGCGGCCGATGCGCGCTGGGCGCGCGCCTTCGCGCAGGTCAACGACCTGGTCTACGTCTGCGCACCGACGCCGCTGCAAGTGGCCGCGGCGCGCGGCCTCGAACAGCTCGGGCCCGACTACTACACGCGCCTGGCGCGCGAGCATGAACGCAAACGCGATCGATTGTGCGCCGCGCTGTCGCAGGTCGGACTGGTGCCGCACGTGCCCGAGGGTGCCTACTACGTGCTGGTCGACGCGTCGCGCCTACCGGGAACCACGGCCATGCAGCGCGCCATGCATCTGCTCCACACAACCGGCCTTGCCACCGTGCCGGGAGATGCGTTCCACAGCGAAGGTCGCGGCCACGACCTGCTGCGCTTCTGCTTCGGCAAGACCGACGCCGACATAGACGAAGCCTGCCGGCGCCTGACGCGCCTCGGATAGCGGGGCGCCGGCCTGTCACGTCGCATTCGCTGCACGGAGGTTTTCAATGCAACACCTGACGGTACTTCCCTCACTCGCAGGCGGCATCCTGATCGGCCTGTCGGCTTCGGCGCTGCTGGCGCTCACCGGCAAGATCGCCGGCATCAGCGGAATCGTCGGCGGGCTGCTCGCACCCGAGGCCGGCGACAAGACCTGGCGCGGGGCGTTCGTCGGCGGCTTGCTGGCGGGCGGCTTCGCGCTTGCGTTGGTCGCGCCGGGTGCCCTGGCCGCGACATTGCCGCGATCGACCGCTGCGCTGATCGCCGCGGGCCTGCTGGTCGGATTCGGATCGCGACTCGGCAACGGCTGCACCAGCGGACACGGGGTCTGCGGCATCGCGCGAGGCTCGCGACGATCGCTGGCGGCGACCATCACCTTCATGGCCACCGGGGCTGCGACCGCGCTGGTGGTTACGCAGTTCCTGGCAGGAACAGTGTGATGCGCGCGACGGACTCGACGGGAATATCGCTGGCCGCGTTCGTCTGCGGGATGGTTTTCGCGCTGGGACTCGGTCTTGGCGGCATGACCCAGCCGTCGAAGGTGGTCGCCTTCCTCGACATCACCGGAGAATGGGATGCGAGCCTGGCCTTCGTGATGGGTGGAGCGCTGGCCACGCACGCGCTGCTCAGGCGATGGATCATCGCCAGACCGACTCCGCTGCTCGCGTCCTCGTTCGTGGTACCGGCCCTCACCGACATCGATGGACGGCTACTCTGCGGTTCGGCGATCTTCGGAGTGGGATGGGGCCTGGCCGGCTTCTGTCCCGGTCCCGCCATCGTCGCTGCCGGCGGCGGCGCGACCGCGGCGCTGATCTTCGTGCCGGCGATGCTCGCCGGGATGTTGCTGCACCAACGAATCGCGGGGCGCAACGAAGCGACCCGAAGGAGGTCCCGATGACGACACTCTCCCCGGCTCCCGCGCCCGCGATGCGCGTCGTTGGCGAAGCACTGCGCTCGGGAACGCTGGCCGGTCTGGCGATGATCCCGTTCGCTGCGGTGTTTCGCGCTCAGGGGCTGCGCATCAACGAGTACGGTCGCAAGCTGCTCGAACTCGTGGTCGGAGAAGTCGGCCATCCGCTCCACGATGTCCTGACTTTCGTGGAACACATGGTGATCAGTTGGGTGGCGGCGCTGCCGCTACTGCTGGTGCTTGATCGGGTCTCGGGACGCTGGCGCCGGGCGCTCGTCGGAGCGCTGTACGGAGCGTCGTTCTACGTCGCGGTCAATTCGCTCGCGCTGCCGTTGTTGTTCGGCGATCCGACCCCGTGGAAGCTCGGCCTGCAGGTCGTCTTCCCGAGCCTGGTCGTCCATCTCGTCTACGGCGTCACGTTGGCGCTGGTCGCTCGCCGGTAAGTGCCGCTCCAACAGCGCGGGCACGCCTCAGCCGAGCCCGATCAGCCGACCGCCCTGGTAGACGGTAAAGCTCACCACCCAGGCGAGCGTCGTCATGTACGCGAACAGGAATCCGGGCCAGCGCCAACCGTCGGTTTCGCGCCGCACGATCGCCAGGGTGCTCATGCACTGGCAGGCCAACGCGAAGAACACCATCAACGAGAAGCCCACGAGCGGGCTGTAAACCGGGCTCCCGTCAGGGCGGACGTCGGCGCGCAGACGGTCTCTCAGGGCCAGGTCGCCCTCGTCGGCCTCGTGACCGACGCCGTAGATCACACCCATGGTGGACACGAAGACCTCGCGGGCCGCGAAGGCTCCGACGATGCCGACGCCGATCTTCCAGTCGAAACCGAGCGGCGCGATGACTGGTTCCAGGGTCTTGCCGATGCGTCCGCCGAAGCTCTGTTCGAGCGATGCCTGTTCCCACGCTGCGCGGGCGGGAACATCGGTGACGACAGGGGCATCGGGGAGCTTGGGGAAGGACAGCAGCGCCCACAGCAGCACCGTGCACGTCAGGATCATCGTTCCCGCTTCGCTCAGGAACAGCTTGGAGCGCTGCCACATCATCTGCACCACGCTGCTGAGCAGCGGCAGCCGGTACGGAGGAAGCTCCAGGATCAGCGGCACGTTTGGTCCGCGCAGCACGGTGCGCCCGAGCACGCCGGCAGCGACCAGCGCCACCACCGTGCTGAAAGCGTACATCGCCACCATCAGCAGTCCCTGTACCGGCACGACTCCGAGCTTGCGCGAGGGCGGGAACAGCGCGCCGATGATCAGCGTATAGACCGGAAGCCGCGCCGAGCAGGTCATCAGCGGAATCACCATCATCGTCAGCAGACGATCGCGCCGTCGCTCCATCGTCCGCGTTGCCATGATCGCCGGGATCGCGCATGCGAACCCCGACAGCATCGGAACGAACGCGCGGCCGTGCAGGCCCAGCGACTTCATCACGCGGTCCATCAGATAGGCCACGCGCGCGAGGTAGCCAGAGTCTTCGAGCAGCCCGAGCAGGAAGAACAGCAAGAGGATCTGGGGCAGGAACACCAGCACGTTGCCGACACCGCCGACGATGCCCTGAACCACCAGATCGGTGATCACTCCGGGCGGTAGCACCGCGGTGAGCCAGGCACCGGCGGCGCCGAACAGCTTCTCGATCATCCCGATTGCTGGGTCTGCCCACGCGAACAGCGACTGGAACACCACGAACATGACCGCCAGGAACGTGGCAAAGCCGGTGACCGGATGCAGCAGCACGCGGTCGATGCGTTCGGTGACGATCGTCGTTCGATGCGGTGCGAACAACTCGGGAAGATGTGCGTCCAGGAAACCATAGCGAGCGCCGATGATCTCCGCGTCCAGATCACGCCGGCGGGCGCCCTTCCTGACTTCTGCGACACGCTCGCGCAGCGACGCCGGAATGCCGACGAGTTCGTCATCGTCATGCACACTGGTCAGCGCCCACAGCGCGAGCGCCGTCCGCCGAGCGTCGTCGGCGACGCCGGCGAGCCACTGCTCGGGAAGCGCATCGGCTACCCGGCCTGCATCCGCGAGCAATTCCGCCGCGTACTCGACGCGCGGCCTCGTCACCACCGGCCTCGCGAGCGCCGCAGCGACGACGCTCTCGAGTTCTTCGACTCCCGCACCCAGGCGCGCGTTGGTCGCTACGCAAGTCACGCCGAGAAGCGTCCCGAGCGCACGCGGGTCGGGCGCCGCCTCGCCGGCTTCGTCGATCATGTTGAGCGCCAGTACGACCGGAACTCCGAGCTCGAGGATCTGCACTACCAGGTAGAGGTTGCGGACGAGCTGTGTCGCGTCGACAACCACCAGAACGAGGTCCGGCCGCGGGTTGCCCTTCCACCCGAGAATCGCGTCGATGGCTATCTCTTCCTCGGCCGACCGCGCAGACAGCGAGTAGCAACCCGGAACGTCGAAGACTTCGACCTCGAGCGGAGGCCCGTGGCCGTGGCGGCGCAGCCGGGCGCGGCCCGAGCGGCGGTCGACCGTCACGCCGGGGTAGTTGCCCACCCGGGCGCGCTGACCGGTCAGGCGGTTGAAAAGCGTGGTCTTGCCGGTGTTGGGGTTGCCGACCACCGCGACAGTAGGCCGTCCCGATCGGCCCCCCTTCCTGGCAGGCCCGTCGCCATGGCAGGCGGCCTTCGCGCCGCCCTCGGTCACGCGGCGCAGCCCCCGCAGCCAAGTCCACCGGTGGCGCGAGGATCCTCGGAAAATACAGTCAATTCGGCAGCTTCCTTACGACGGATCGAGAGCCGGCAGCCGCGAACGACGAGCTGGATGGGGTCGCCCAGCGGCGCGATGCGGGAGACCTCGATCGGCGTGCCGGGAACCAAGCCGAGTTCCATCAGACGGCGGCGGAAAGCCGGCGACCCGCCGACCGCCAGGATCTTGGCCCGGCTTCGCAACGGGAGATTGGAGAGCGTCGTCACCATGGCGTCGTGTCCCGACATCGCTTCTCAGGCCAGTCGGCCATCTTGAACACGATGTTCAATTCGATGTATGGCAACGCCGCCGCACTGTCAACGCGACTGTCGCAGCCTCCAGGAGTTCCCGCTACAAGACGCTGCAAATTTCACGATCCTGCCGGCGCGGAGAATCCCTTGCCTCGACCTCGCAACCCTCGCCGACGTGCGACAACGCGGCCCACAAAGGCCGGTCCCATTGCCACCGCGGTCATCCCCAACGTCGCGCCCAGCGACCTTGCGCCGGCCGAGCTTCAGCACCGCCTGCTCGACCTCGTGACCTGCGGCGCAGTGCTCAAACCCGCCGGCCTCGCCAAGAAAGATCCGTCGCGGCTGCTGCGGGGCCGCTACGCTGCCACGTCGCTGATCGAACTGTTCGATACCAGCTTCTACCTGACCGATTACTTCCAGACCCCGCAGCTTCGCTTCTTCGTCGCCTACATAGTGCAGCCCCCTGCGAGCAACGGACGCGTCACCATCTTTCCGCGCATCATCTACAAGGACGGCTCGCTGATCTGGCGTACCGCCTCGCACATGGTGTCTTCCGATGACGACTTCTGGGTGGGCAAGGGCGACGTGCGCACCTGGAGAGTAGGCGACGAGGAACACTTCGAATCGGTCGAATCCACCACCGACCTTCCCTTCGAGATGCAGTCGGCGCTGGAAGCCGTCGCGCGCCGAACCGTCAAGGTCCGCAACGAGCGCGCCGCGCTCGACCTGGTGCTGCGCAACGCTCCGGCCTCTCGCGTTGTCGCCTACTCGGACTTCACGGAGCCGCGCCGCAAGGCCACCGCCGACCGGCGCAACCTGATCAACGGCGGCCGCGCCATCGCGCGCTTCCGCAACAAGAAGGATCCGTCATCGCTGCAGATCGTGGCGGGGTTCGAACCTGACTTCGCACACGGCATCGTCGAGAAGACATCTTCGACGAGCGTTCTGTACGGCGGTAAGCTCGAGCGCTTCCGCATCCTGTCCGTGAACCGCAAGATCCAGTACTTGTTCTTCGCCGGCCCGCTGCAGGTCTGGATCATCCCGCCTCAGACCACGACCACCGAGCTTTCGAGCTTCGGCGTGCGCACCGTCGACGTCCTCGTGGACGACGACATGTGCGTACCCGGCTACGAGTACCACTACCTGGACCAGACCGAAGACCCTCCGGTCTTCTACAGCCAGATCCCCGCCGGCTTCGCCGGCCC
>JACRCR010000238.1 GCA_016218925.1 Deltaproteobacteria bacterium
CGCCGAGGTCGCTCGATGCCGCTGATGGTCTCTCGCGCCGACTCGGATTCTCGTCGTCGCTTCAAGCAGCCTTTCGCCAAACGTATCGGTGATGTAGCCCGCCGACACGCGGCAACGCCACAACCTTCGCCTGCGGCGACGGCTTCGGCGTCACGGGCCTTCCGTCCGGCGTGTCTCTCTCGAGCCCCAAGTGACAACGGTCTTCGTGATAATAGCGAAGGAACGAAGTGAACAACGAAGAAGCCGTAGAGGGCGTTCATCGTTGCAGTCGGCACGGTGAAGAAATCCATGCCTGCAATGGCGGTGTTGTGGTTGCGCAAGAAGGCGACCCAGCGGCGCACGACACCGGAGTCGGGATTGCGGTCGCGCAAGCGTCGGACGTAGCGAGACACGGCCGCTTCGGAAACGACGAGGCCGAGCTTCCGGAGTTCGCTGAGGATCCGAGGGGCGCCCCAGTGGTTCTCTCGGACCATACGGCCAATGAGGTCGCGGATCTCGGCCTCGATTCGCGGACGGCCGGAACGCCCATTCCGCTTCGAGATCCTCGTCCAGTAGCGGCGAAAGCGTCGGCGCTGCCAGTGCAGCACCGTCTCCGGCTTCACGACTACCAGCCGGCTCGCCCAACTTGGCCATGACCTGCGCAGGGCGATCCAGAAGGCCCGGTCGGCGTCATGCAGCTTGGGCTAGCGCCTACCCAGATTCAGCGCGGCAACCTGCTGGCGCAGGGCGAGATTTTCGAGGACCAACTCGCCCCTGGACTTGCATACCGCTCGGATCAGCTGAACCAACACGGTGAGGAAGAAGATGAAGGCGCGCCACATAGGGGTAGGAGTCTGACGTCAAAGCCGCGCCGCGACCACCCGGCCGGCTCGCTGCCGGGACCCGTTTCGGCGCCTCCCTTGCGGTGGCTCACCTGTCGCGCTAAGTGCCTGATTATCAAACCCGACGGAGTATTGACGAGGCACAACTAGTCGAAAGTCGAATGCACGAACAGGACGACAAGCAACGCGAGATCTTCCGGTCGATGACTCCGGAGCAGCGCTTACACGCGGCCGTTCGCCTGTATTGGTCTGCGCGTCACCTCAAGGAGGCGAGTCTGCGGACGTTCCGGCCAGAGTTGTCCGAAGCGGAGATAAGGACAGCGGTCCGCGATTTTTTTCTCTATGCTCGCGACTGATCGCAACGTCTTCCTGATCTTCGTCCGCCGCCTGGGCGACCTCGGCATTCGTTACATAGTCACTGGCAGCGTAGCCAGCATCGCGTACGGAGAAGCCCGACTGACCCATGACGTGGACATCGTCGTCGAGATTCCGCGCGAGGATGTAGGGCGATTGCCGGCGGCATTCCCCGCGGACGAGTTCTACCTTCCTCCGCGCGAGGTGATAACGATCGAGGTGACCCGCGCACAGCGCGGCCACTTCAATATCATCCACCACGAGACGGGCTTCCAGGCCGACATCTATCCGTGCGGCCATGATCCTCTGAGTGCCTGGGGGTTGCGCAACGCGCGCACGGTCGTCGTCGAGGGCTGCGAGGTCCGCTTCGCCTCACCCGAGTACGTGATCCTGCGCAAGCTGGAGTACTACCGCGAGGGCGGATCGGAGAAGCACCTGCGGGACATCGAGGGAATCCTGGCGGTCTCGGGCGACCTGGTGAATGTTGACGAGATCGAGACCCGGGCCGAACTCCTCGGTGTCCGGCCACAGTGGGAGGCGCTGCTGGCGGATAGGAAGGTCAGGCGAGGGTAGCCGAAGGATCGTCCCCGCCACTTACGCCCTTTCTTCGAGTCTGAGTTTGGGGTTATGTCAGCTACACGCCCGCCGAGGCCCGTCCTCGGCCGTGCCATCAACGGCCGACGACGAGTCCCCCGGCCTTCTTCCTCAACGTCGGGCACCGGCACCGACTGGAAAGTCACGCCGCTACGCCGCAGCCGCACCCACCAGCCGCTGCGAGCACGCCTGCGCGTGGCGCTGCTGAGCGGCTGCGCCCGCGACCAGATGATGCCGCAGATCAGCCGCGACACCGTCGAGGTGTTGCAGCGCAACGGCATCGAAGTCGTCGAGATGCCGGGGCAGGGCTGCGGCGGGGCACTGCCGCTGCACTCGGGCCGCCGCGACGAAGCGGTGACGCTGGCTCGCACCAACCTCGCGGCGTTTGCGCGCATCAACGACGTCGATGCGTTCGTCACCAGCGCAGCGGGCTGCGGCGCGATGGTGCGCGACTATGCGCATCTGCTTGCCGATACCGATGTTGACGAGGAGGCGCAGGCTTTCTCGGCGCTGTGTCGCGACGTCTGCGAACTGCTGGTCGAAGCCGGCTTCGTAGCGCCCGCGCGGCCGCTGACCTCGGTGGGGCCGGTGGCCTATCACGACGCCTGCCACCTGCTGCACGCGCGCGGCATCGCTGCCGCTCCTCGCAAGGTGTGCGAAGTCGCGACCGGCGCGCCGCCGGTCGACCTCGGCGCTCGGCACGAAGCCGGGGCGCCGGCCACGCGCGCCGTCGAGCTTGGCCCGCACGTCGTGCGCCGCCAGATCGTTGAACACCACGGTTCCGGCCATCAGGCCGGCGCCGAGGTTGTCGAGCAGCAGCGTCGAGTAACCGGTGTTCTCGGTGGACCAGGCCACCGCCAGGCCCGTTCCGCCCGCAGCAACGTCGAGCGCCGGCAGTCCTGCCAGATCGTAGATCGGCGTGTGCGCGACGGCCGTGCCGTCGCTGATCATATAGGTGAGATCGTTGCGCCAACCCTTGGGCGCGGCGCTGGTGCGGTCCAGAAAGGCCTGCGTGGAAAGCAGCGTGCCCGCCTCGTCGTACGCGTGCAGAACCACCGTGGCGGCGCAGGCTGCGACGGGATGGCCACACAGCACGACGGCAACCCAGAACGAGGCGGCCCAGGAGAAGAAAGGCGACGATGACCGATGGCGGAGTGGACCCATCGCTTTAGTGTAGTCGCAGGGCGGCCGCCAAGGAAGGATTCTTCGGCAGAACGCCCACGATCATCGTGTCGCAGACAGGAGGAGAGAAGTCGCGCTCGCCGACCTCGTGGTTCCCCTCGCGGATCAGTATGTCAGCAGCGGCAGCGGGGTAACGGGGGCGAGATCAGGACCGAGCGCTCGGAGCACCTGGACCCCGCTCATGTCCTCCGACTCGGAAATATACGAGCAAACGGCCAACCTCGTCGGGATAGCAAGTCCGCTGGCATCGCTGATACAGATCCGCTCGGTGACGTACCCGTCGGCGGTGTAGTGATACTCCCTACTCGGCCCCCGAAGCGGAGATTCCAGATCGCAGTCGAGATACGGACACCTCGGTCCGTCATCGTCTCGAACCTTGAATTCAAACTCAATCTCGCTCAGTGCCACCGAATTGCCGACACCAAAATAGAGACCCCACATCAGATCACACAGCCATACGATAGAACTCGTCGTCACACTGGTAGTCGTCGTAAGTTGCGCGGCCGTCGCGACGTCTTCGTCGGCTGGAACGGCACTTCGGCCCACCGGAGCCTGCGCCGCTGCAACCTTCGCGCAAGCCTCGGGAGTGCCGTTACAGACGTGGATCTCCGGGGCCTGCGGGCACTGCGCAGCGCAGCCGCAACCGCAATGGACGCTGGCCTCGCTATTCGCCTCACGGACCAGCGAAGCGGGTAGTTCGCAGTCAAACAGAGGCGTTCCATCGGGGACGAAGCAACCCCTGGTTCCGAGGTGGAGTTCGGTTGCGGAAACCGTGATCGCCGCCGAACATCCGGCCGCCGCAAGCTTCTCTGTCACCACACAGGACACTGCTTGCGAGGATGCCGATACCCCGGCACGATGAGGAACGTCGATCTGGAACCCGTAACAGGCAGCATCAGCATCGAGCAGGATCGTCACTCGCTCGCTTTCGGAATTCGATGCGCAAGCCGAAAGCCCCAGAACCAGAGAGGCGACGCAGCCGAACAAGCATCTCCCGAGGTCGTTACCCAGCATCGCACTCCTCCTGCCGTTACTTGCTGTCCCTTTTCCCCGAAGAACGCGGCACTCCACCGCGAAAGGGTCGGTCAGTGAATGGACTATCACTTCGCCGAAGGTCCTCTTGACTCCACGAAGCAGGTCGCCGATGCGTGGACGCTATTAGGAAGGCTCGCCGGCGGGTCCCGGCGCAGGATGCACCCGCGGTCCAGCGCCCTTCCGTCCTCTTTGGTTGTCGAGCAGCAGCGTCGAGTAGCCGGTGCTCTCGGTGGACCAAGCCACCGCCAGGCCCGTTCCGCCCGCGGCGACGTCGAGCGCCGGCAGTCCTGCCAGATCGTAGATCGGCGTGTGCGCGACGGTCGTGCCGTCGCTGATCATATAGGTGAGATCGTTGCGCCAACCCTTGGGCGCGGCGCTGGTGCGATCCAGGAAAGCCTGGGTGGACAGCAGCGTGCCGGCTTCGTCGTAGGCGTGCAGAACCACCGTGGCGGCGCAGGCTGCGGCGGGATGGCCACACAGCACCGCGGCAATCCAGAACGAGGCAACCCATGAAGGGAGCGGCGACGACGACGGATGGCGCAGCAAACCCATTGGGGCAGTCTAGTGGCAGGCCGGCCGCGAAGAAAGGACTCTTCGATAACGGCAAGACGCATCGACATCCCATCGGACAGCCACGGCCTGGTCGCGCTGGACTTCCCGTGTGTGAGACCGCACTACAGAGCCCGATCGCTTCGAGTCCCGGCACCTCCGATCGCTGCGCCGCCGTTCTTTGCCGTTCCCTCGGGGGACGACCGTGAACGACCGCGACAAAGCCCGCCGCCGACCGCCCGCTCCGCACTCACCCGAGACCCCCTGGCGTAGTGCCTCGGACCTTGCCGCTGCCTCGCGTGCGTTCGCACCCGCGTGCGAGCGCAACAAAGAACCAATCCTGGCGGTACTGCGCACTGAGTTCGCCGCCGCGCGCACGGTCCTCGAGATCGGCAGCGGCACCGGCCAGCACGCGGTGTTTTTCGCGCGGGCCCTGGGCCACCTGGTCTGGCAGACCAGCGATCGGGCCGAGAACCACAAAGCCATTCTCGCGTGGGTCGCCTCTGAAGGCCCCGCCAACGTGCGTGCGCCGCTGCAACTGGACGTCGCCGGCGCCTGGCCGCAGTCGCAGTTCGACGCAGTCTTCAGCGCGAATACCGCCCACATCATCAGCTGGCCCGAGGTCTGCGCGATGATCGCCGGTGTGGGCCGCGTGCTCACGCCCGGCGGCGCCTTCGCTCTCTACGGCCCCTTCGCCTACGACGGCGTTCACACCTCTGACAGCAACGCCGCATTCGATCGTATGCTACGCGAAAGAGATCCCGAGAGCGGGATCCGCGATCTACGCGATCTGGAGATCGAAGCGCGCAGAGCAGGCTTGGCGCTGGAGGCGGATCACGTGATGCCGGCGAACAACCGCACGTTGGTGTGGCGGCGGAGCTGAGGCGCGCGCGAAAGTCGGCTGCGACGACCGCGGGAAACGAACTCACGCCACCGGGCAAACCGGTTCGAGCGCGGTACCAACCGCCTTCTTCAGCACCCGCAGCGCGTCGGCGGCGGTGATCTTGCCGCTCGAATCGACGTCGCAGACCGACGGAAGGCACGTGTTGAGACCCCCCGCGACGCGCAGCACCAGCAGCGCGTCGGAGGCATTGATCTTTCCGCTGCGGTCGCTGTCGCCGCACAGGATTCCCGGCGCGCACGCCGAGACGTACGAGATCGGCGCCACCGTGCCGTCCACTTCTACGGCCGTCGCGGTGGTTACGATGTCGCCGCTGGTGGCAGTGGCGAAGCTCGCAGTCGCCTCTCCAACGCCGAGCCATGCACTGCTGCGCAGGTCGACCGGTGCCAGCGTCGCGAACGTGGCGGCGCCGCCCAGGCGCACGGCGCCGAACACGGCCACTTCGATAGAGGTGCGCAC
>JACRCR010000002.1 GCA_016218925.1 Deltaproteobacteria bacterium
ATGATGCCGCTGGCCTGGCAGGGCTCGGGGCTGTACTCGCCGCTGGCCATCGTCATCATCGGCGGGCTGGTTTCCTCCACCCTGCTCGCGCGCCTGGTCACGCCGGTCATGTACAAGGTGTTGCCGCCGGCGATCGAGGTGACAGATGACTCGCGGCTGTCGGTTCGATAGCAGTTCGTTGAAAAAACCCGGACCGAGCCCGTCCCCGCCCGGCGGCTCATCCGGGTTTTCTGCCGGACCCTCCTTGACGAATGCATGAATCTGCATATATAGGGGGCCTGGCAAGAGGCCACGTCGTGAGTACCCTGAGTCGCACCGCCCGTACCAAGGCCGCCCGTGAGCTGACGTCGATCTTCGACTCGAAGCTGTTCAAGGCGCTGTGTGAGCCGGCGCGCGTGGAGATCATGCGTTTCCTGACCGTCGAAGGACGCTCGGACGTGCGCACCATCGCCGAGAATTTCCCTCAGGACGCCTCAGTCGTGTCGCGCCATCTGGCGGTTCTGCACGCGGCCGGGATCCTGCGGCGCTGTAAGGAAGGCCGCCATGTGTTCTTCGAGGTCGACGGCCCCAAGGTCGTCGGTCGCCTGGAGGACATCGTCGCTCGGTTCCGCAAGCTCGTGCCGCTGTGCTGTCCCGGCAACGAAGTTTGATTTTTTTTCGGCTCAAGGATGCACGTATGCGCATGAATACACTCACCAAGGGGTACGCCGATGAATAGCCGCCCATACGTGGGCCGGAGCATGCGTCTGGTTGCCGCGGCGCTGCTCGTCACCGGCGTCGTCAACACGATCGTTTACGCCGTGATGATCGCGCGGGGCTATCAGCTCGCGCCCGGGCATCCGGAAGCCTTCCGCGATCTGCAGCGCGCGATGACCTGGGCCGACGGTTACATGACGATCGCCGTGCTCGCCGGAGGCACGGGGCTGTGGTTGGGGCGGTGGTGGGGGAGGCTGCTGGGCGTCGTCGGCGCGGCAGCGCTCTTCTACATGGGAATTCTCGACGTGGCGTTCCTTGCTCAGCACGGCATGTACGCCCATTTCGACCACGTCGTGCTGATAATGATCGTTGTGGACGCGTGGGCGCTCGGCGTCGGCGCATGGATCGTCTTCACCCTGATGGAAACTTCGACGGAGCGACAAAGGAGTTCGTGATGCAAGATGCAAGAAGACCCGAGAGTCCGGACCAGGTCCGGGAGATGGTGCAGAAGGGCTACACCCGAGTAGCCGAGCAGGCTTCAGCGTGCGAGTGCGGGACTCTCCCGCACGCCACCGAGCTGGGCCGCAAGATCGGCTACACCGATACGCAGCTCGAGAGCGTCCCCGAGGGCGCGAACCTCGGTGTCGGCTGCGGCAATCCTACCGCGATCGACACGCTGAGGCCGGGCGAGGTGGTGGTGGATCTGGGCTCCGGTGCCGGCATGGACGCATTTCTGGCGGCCACGCAGGTGGGACCGACGGGGCGCGTGATCGGTATCGACATGACCGAGGCGATGCTCGAGAAGGCGCGCGAGAACGCCAGGAAGTCGGGCTGCACCAACGTCGAGTTCCGCAAGGGCAACATCGAAGACCTGCCGCTGGAAGACGCGAGCGTCGACGCGATCATCTCGAACTGCGTCATCAATCTTTCGCCGGAGAAGGACAAGGTCTACCGCGAGGCCTACCGTGTTCTGCGACCCGGCGGAAGGATCATGGTGTCGGACCTGGTGCTGGAGCGTGCTCTGCCGGCCGAGATCCTGCAGAGCGTGGACGCGTATCTGGGTTGCGTAGGCGGCGCGAGCCTGCGCGGTACCTACCTGCGGACGATCGCGGAGGCGGGCTTTCGCGAGGTGCGCATCACGCACGAGGGGCGTTTCGGCGATACGATCGGACTCGACGATCCGCAGGTGCGCGAGGCGATGGACCGTTTCGGCATCACACTGGATCAGGTGAAGGACTTCCTCGATGCCGTCACGAGTCTGCATGTTTTCGCGGTCAAGTGAGTCGCGCTAGATGTCGCCGAATCCGACGCTGACGCGGCGCGACTTTCTGCGCGCCACCGGTGCGGCCGCGGCTGCGCTCGGCCTGCTGAGTCTTCGACTGCCGGGTCAGGCGGACGGGCAGATCGCCGGCTCGGACGGATTGGGAGCCGCGCTTCCTGGGGTCCCCGAATACCGCACCTGGGAGGACCTCTACCGCGAGCAGTGGCGCTGGGATCGCGTGGTGCGCGGCACGCATTCGAACACCAACTGCACGTCGGGCTGTTCCTGGGATCTCTTCGTGAAGGACGATGTGGTGTGGCGCGAGGAGCAGAGGGCGCCCTACGCCGCGACCATGCCCGGCCTGCCGGACTTCAATCCGCGCGGCTGCCAGAAAGGGGCGTGCGGCAGCAGCCTGATGTATTCGCCGTCACGAGTGCGCTACCCGATGCGACGCGTCGGTGAGCGCGGCGAGGGCCGCTGGCAGCGCATTTCGTGGGAGGAGGCGCTCGCGGCGATCGCGACCGCGACGGTCGATACCGTCGAGCACGACGGCCCGGCCTCCGTCGTCTGCGAGTTGGGCACGAACGTCGGTGCCGGTCCGAACAGTGCCGCGCCGCTGCGGTTCTTCCGCCTGCTCGGTTCGCCGACCATCGATCCGGGCGCGCAGATCGGCGATCTGATGAACGGCGCCACGATCACATTCGGAAACGGCACTCCGTGCGGCTCCTCCGACGATTGGTTCCGGTCGGAGTATCTCGTGCTGTGGACGTTCAATCCGGCCGCGACCCGCATCTCGGATGCGCACTTCCTCACGGAGGCTCGCTACCGCGGCGCGCAGGTCGTCGTGGTCGCTCCCGACTTGAACGCTACCGCCACGCACGCGGACTTGTGGCTGAACCCGCGACCCGGAACCGACGCGGCACTCGCGCTCGGTGCCGCGCAGGTGATCCTCGAAGAGGGGCTCTACGACGCTGCGTACGTTGGCGAACAGACCGACCTGCCGCTGCTGGTACGCTCCGACAGCGGCCGCTTCGTTCGCGAGGCCGACCTGGTCGCGGGCGGCTCCGAGACGCAGTTCTTTGTCTGGGACACGAAGCAGGGCGCCGCGGTGCCGGCTCCCGGCGGTCAGCCGGGCGCACGTCTGGACGACCGCGACGTGGCCATCGGGTTGACGTTCGTCGGTACGATTCCCCTCGAAGGCAAGCCGGTGGCCGTTCGCACGGTGTTCTCGCTGCTGCGCGAGAAACTCGACGCGCAGCATCGACCCGAACAAGTCGCCGAGATCACCGGTGTAGGAGCGGGGACCATCCGTGGCTTCGCGCGCGACTTCGCAAAGGTCCGTGCCGCGATGATTCTGGCCGAGCTGGGGCAGTGCAAGTTTCTCCACGGCGACCTGGCGCAGCGCGCGCAGATCCTGCTCGCGACACTGACTGGGAACATCGGACGCGCCGGGGGAGGGTGGCGCGGTAGCGGCAACTTTGCGCTCGAGGGCTTCGTCCTGCTCACCAGTCTGGAACAACTCGGACTGTTCGAGGTGGCCAAGTTCGGTGCCAAGTCGTACCTGCAGCCGGCGGAGACGATGCATACGGTCACCAGCTACTTCGTGCCGGGAACCATCTGGCACACAGTGCATGGCGAGCTCGATGTCGCCTCTACCGATCCACGCTACGGCGACAGCGGTGCGCCGCGCGCCACCGCCGACTACCTGCGCGAGGCGCTCGACAAGAAGTGGTTTCCTGTCTCGCCGCCGTCCGACCGTTCGCCGCGGGTCATGGTCTCGGTGTTCGGCAACATCCTGCGCCAGTCGCGCAACAACGTGCGGCTGCTCGAGAGGCTGTGGCCCAAGCTCAGGCTCGTCGTCGACGTCACCTATCGTATGAGTGAGACGGCTCGTTGGGCCGACATCGTGCTGCCGGCGGCGGTCTGGTACGAGAAGGTCGATATCAAGTACCTGGCCTCTTACCTTCCCTACGTACACCTCGGTGATCGTGCCGTCGCGCCGCTCGACGAGGCGAAGCCGGAGTGGGAGATATTCGCGTTGCTGGCCGAAGCCGTCGCCGCCGAGGCACGCCGGCGCAACTTGCAGCCGTACACGGACATCGCCGGCGCGCAGCGCGACGCGCGCCGGTTGGACGAGGCGTTCACCGACAGCGGTCGTTTCGGCGCCAAGGACGAGGAGAAGGCGCTGCAGTACATCCTCGGCTACTCTTCTGCGGTGAAAGGAGTCGCACTCGACGATCTGCGTCGCGACGGGGTAACGCGCTTTCGCAGCACCGGCGCGGACGGCGCCACCGGCTATTTCAGCGACTTCGCGGCGGACCAGCCGATGGTCCCGCACCGCTGGTTCGTCGAGAAAAAACAACGCTGGCCCACGCTGACCGGGCGCCAGCAGTTCTACGTCGATCATCCGTGGTTCCTCGAGTGCGGCGAAGCGTTGCCGACCTACAAGCGTCCTCCCGCGGCCGGCGGCGACTACCCGCTCACCCTCAGCGGCGGCCACACGCGCTGGAGCATCCACTCTCAGTGGCGCGACCAGCCAAACATGCTGCGCCTGCAGCGCGGCGAGCCGGTGGTGTATCTGAGCGCGCAAGACGCGGCCGAGCGTCAGATCCAGGACCACGATCTGGTTCGCCTGCGCAACGACCTCGGCTCGTTCGTTCTGCGCGCCAAGATCGCCGCCTACGTGCAACCCGGCCAGGTGCTGACCTACCATGCCTGGGAGCCGTACCAGTTCCGCGACGGCCGCAGCGACCACGCGGTGATTCCGAGTCCCATCAAACCGACCTCGCTGGTGGGCGGCTATGGCCACCTCCAGTGGCAATTCGGGCATTGGGAGCCGAACGAGGTCGACCGTGATACGCGGGTGGAAGTCGAGCGGATCTCGGCGCCTGCGGCCGCTCCGCAAGAGATCCCGGCTTCGGAACACTGACGTGGAGGAGCGCAGGTCGGAGCGCCCTCGCAGGGTTGACAGCCTTCGCGGCGCCGTTTATATACTGACCAGTCAGTTTAGGCCGGAGCCGTCATGACAACACCCCGGAAAACCCTCGGTCTGCGCCGAAGCCCCAAGGCCGACGAGCGCAAGGCCACCATCAAGCTCGCCGCGATCAAGGCGTTCTCCACGCGCGGATACGAGCAGACCACGCTCGACGAACTCGCGACCGCCGCCGGCGTCAGCAAGGCTCTCCTCTACTGGCACTGGAAGAACAAGGGCGCGCTGCTGACCGAACTGGTCGACGAGTGCATGGTGCAATACGAGAACCTGCTCGCAAGGGCCGTCGCCTCTGACGCACCCTACGCAGAGAAGCTGATGCGCCTGTTCTCGGACGCGCTGGATCTTCTCGAAAGAAACACGGAACTCAACCAACTAGTTCATTTCTGCTCGCTGCACTCCTCGCACAAGACCGAGGAGCGTTTTTCCGAACAGGTGGAGCAGCACTACCGGGAGATCGTCCGGCTGCTTCGCGCTCTGCTGCGCGAGGGGATCGATAGCGGCCACTTCCGCGACAGCCTGGATCCGGCTGCGCTTGCTCAGGCCGCACTGTGCCTCGTCGAGGGGCACATCTATCTGTCCATCCTCGGCGCTGCGCCGCCGCTCAGAAAGATGGTCGACCAACTGCAACTGCTGCTGCTTCCGCATCCCATCTAGCTCCGGAGACGAGACCGAGAAGCCGGGGAGGGAGTTTGTCATGCCTGGAAAAATACTGACCAGTCAGTTTAAGAAGGACCAATTGCGGGCCGCTCGCTCCCGCGCGGCATCGGCAGCGGGCAGGAGGAACTCCGATGTCCTCTGACCTGCTGAGCGCAGAAGAGCGTCTGCGCAGGGTGATCGCACTGGAAGTTCCCGACCGCGTTCCAACAGCGCCGTTCATCTACCATTTCGCCGGGACCTACGCGGGGGTCACCTCCCACGAACTGTGGTCGAGCCGCTCGCGATACGACTTCGCAATGGAGAAGACGTTCGCCGGCGTCGGTCCGTGGGACGTGTACTACCCGGTCAATCCCGTCAACCCGGGAGCCTATCTGTTCGTGCTGCCGATGAAGTTGCGGCTGCCCGGGATCGATCTGCCGGCCGAGAGCATATTCCAGGTCGTCGAAGAGCCGCTTCTTTCGTCCGGCATCTACCGCCAGGTAACCGAAGACCGACGATCAGGCCCCATGCGCCGCTACATCGAGTTCCTGCTGGACATCGGATGCGCAGCACGCGCGAAGCCGAGGGGTGGGCTCGCGGCAAGACTGCGCGGTGCGCTGCCGCTGTTGAAACAGGCCGTCGCTTGGCGCGCGGAGTTCGCACGCTGGGCGGCAAGGGGAGTGGCGGTCCAACATGGCCTGTGTCTGGAGGCTCCTTTCGACACCTTGTCACTGTCCCGAGGCCTCACCGATTTCTCGTACGATCTGATGGGCGACCCGGCTGCGATCGGCGAGGCGGTGCTCGATCTGTCCGAAGGCTTTGTCGCCTTCGCCGACATGGTCACGAGGCTGACCCGGGTGCGTCGCATGCTGGTGTTCTGCCACCGGACGTCGAACGACTTCATTTCGCCAACGCACTTTCGCGACTATGCCCTGCCGTCTTTGCGCCGCATCGTCAACGGGCTCGTCGCACGCGGGATCACTCCCTTTCTTCACTGCGACGGCAACTGGGACAGAAATCTCGAGCATCTTCGCGAGTTGCCCACCGGAGAAGTCGTTCTGCAGTTCGACGGCAGAACCGACATCTTCCGTGCCAAGGAAGTCTTGGGCAGTCAGTTCTGCCTGCTCGGAGACGTCCCCGCCACCATGCTGGCGTTCGGATCGCAGGACGAAGTGGAGACGTACTGTCGCAAGCTGATCGAGAAGGTTGGCAAGGACGGCGGGTTCATTCTTGGCGCCGGTTGCGAGGTTGCACCCAACGCGCGGCCGGAGAACGTCAAGGCGATGCTCGCGTCGGTTCACCAGTACGGGCGCTATTCGTGATGCCGCAACGCGGGGCCGAGTGGTGACCATGATGCAGAACACAAAGGGAGTGGTGCTGTGACAGATCTCAGTCGGTTATCCTCGTCCGTGCTCAGCGGCGACGTCAACACGGTCCGACAGCTCACGAGCCAGGCACTGTCGGACGGCATCGCGGCGTCCGACGTCCTCGCGCTCGGGCTCATCGCGGCCATGGACGTTCTCGGCCGGCGATTCGGCGATGGCGAAGTTTTTCTTCCCGATATGCTGGTGGCCGCCCGGGCGATGCACGCGGGCCTCGACATGCTCAAACCGATTCTCGCGGGAGCCGGCGTTGCACCGGTTGGACGGGTGGTGCTCGGAACCGTTCGAGGTGACGTGCACGACCTGGGCAAGAACCTGGTCGGAATGATGCTGGAGGGTGCGGGGTTCGCGGTGCGTGACCTCGGCGTGGACGTGTCGCCGCAGGCGTTCGTCGAGCATGTCAGGCAAGACGGAGCCGAGATCGTCGCGATGTCCGCGCTGCTGACCACGACGATGCCGGAGATGAAGACCGTCATCGACGCGCTGTGCGAGGGCGGAGTCCGTGAAACGGTCAAGGTGCTGGTGGGCGGCTCGCCGGTGACGGAGACGTTTGCGCGCGACATCGGTGCGGACGGTTTTGCTCCCGACGCGTACGGGGCCGTTGCGGTGGCACGCCTCTTTGTCGCGGCGACATGACAGGCCCCGGCATGTTCCGACATCTCGCCTTCGAATCCGCCGACGACCTCGTCTTCGGGCGATGCCCGAGACCGCTGCGATGCGGCTTCGGCGTAGAACTCGGAAACGGCTCCGTCGCGCCCGAGGTCAACTTCACGTTGCCCGCGATGACGTTGTGTGAGGCGACTTGGAGCCAAGCCGTCGACCACTACCGCGTGATGGCGACCGAGATCGTAGGCCGCGCACTGTTCTTGAAAGCACCGGCTCTGGTGCTCGAATTCGAACATCTACCGCCGATGACAGAACGCGCCGAATGGGGCGCTGAAATCACGGCTTTGCTGCTCGAGATCCTGCGCGACGCGCAGGAGCGGCACGGACTGGCCAGCGCGCTGCGAGTCACCGTCGTCGATACGCGGCTCAGACAGCGACCGCCGCGAGTGCGGTCCGATGACGTCTGGCTTCCGCTGGAGGCGTCACTGCGGGCCTGCGCCGGCGCCGGGGCGCACATCCTTTCGATCGAATCCGAGGGCGGCAAGGAAGTATGCGATGCCGCGCTGACTCACGGAGATGTGGACGGCGTCCTGCTGGCGCTGGGAGTACTGGCGCCGGCGGACATGGACTGGTTGTGGACGCGGATCGTCGGGATCTGCCGCGACAGCGGCGCGGCTACGATGGCGGGCGGAGACGCCGCGTGTGCGTTCGCGAACACCGCGATGCAGCTCGCCAATCAACGCATGCTCCCCGAGACGTTCGCCGCGGTCGTGCGCGCCATCGGCGCAGTTCGCGGGTTGGCGGCCTACGAGAGGGGCGCCGTCGGCCCGTGGAAAGACTGTGGCTACGAAGGGATCATCCTCAAGGCGATCACCGGCAGTCCCATCTCGATGGAAGGCAAGTCCGCATCGTGCGCGCACCAGAGCCCGGTGGGGAACATCGCCGCTGCGGCGTGCGACCTGTGGAGCAACGAGTCGGTGCAGCACGTGCGACTGTTGTCGGGCGGCGCGCCCGCGGCATTTGCCGAGACGCTGCTGTACGACTGCCGGTTGATGAACGCCGCGCTTTCCACGGGCAACGAGCGCGTGCTGCGCGATCTGCTGGTCGAATCGGACGTGTGCCTGAGCCCCCAGGCCGCGATTCTTTCCCCGCAGGCCGCGTTCGCGATCGCCGGTGCCATCGTCGCCGAGCGCACGCCCTACGCTCGTGCCGTCGCAGCCGGCTCCAAGGCTGTCGAGTTGCTCCGCAACGCCCGTGATGCGGGGCGGTTGGTTTTGTCCGCGGCCGAGCTTGCGTGGTTGCAGCGGATCGACGCTGCCCTCTGCGCGGCGCCGTCGGATGTGCAAGAGCTGCTGGCGCGGACCCAGAGCAGATACGGCCATCTCTACGACGCCGCGAGCTACGGACTGCAATGATGGCTCGCGAAACAGCGCCAGCACGCTGGATGGACAACGCGGAATGGGTTGACCTTGTCCCGGCCGCGTCGCAGATCGATATCCGAGTCGGCGCTGTGGCTCGCCTGGCGCGATGTGGCGGTTCTTCGCGGTGGTCGGAGGCGATTGCGCTGGCCGTCGCGGAAGCCCGCGGGCTGCTCGACCCTCGCGTTCGGATTGCGGCTGTCGCCAGCGATGTCAGCGAAGCGCTGATTTCCAAAGACTCGCCGGTCCACGCGATCGCGGCCGGGAAGTCCGGCTGGATCTACGTTGCCACGATCGGTAACGCGCTGGAGTTGCGCGTGAGCGAGCACATGCGCGCGTCGCGCTACCTTGAAGCCGTGCTGCTCGATGCCGCCGGGTCGCAGGCGGTCGAGTCGCTCGCCGACATCGCTCAAGCGGCCTGCGGCCGTGCTCCGGCCAACGCGCGTTTCGCTCCAGGCTACTGCGGCTGGCGGCTTGGTGCGCAGCCGGCGCTGCTGCGCGCGCTCAGCGCGGAGGACCTCGGCGTCCGCGTGCTCCCATCCAATGCCATGGAGCCACTGAAGACAACGACCGGTATCGTGGTTGCGGGCGTGCCGGAGTCGCTCCGCGTCGGCGCAGCGTTCTGTGAGACGTGCACGGCTCCGGGATGTGCGCGCCGGATCCATTGACGCCTGCGAAGTGCCGACCGTCAGGGCCTCCTCCCACCGACGACCGGCCGATGCGGCTACCCGCGACTTCCTGGCGCGGGTAGCCGCATCTCGTTTGGGGCGCGTGGCGGCGTGCACGGCTCTTCACTCTGAGCGGCGGCCACACGCGCTGGAGCATCCACTCTCAGTGGCGCGACCAGCCAAACATGCTGCGCCTGCAACGCGGCGAGCCGGTGGTGTACCTGAGCGCGCAGAGCCTACGAACCCAACGCCTGACGCGTCGCGGCGTCGCAGTACGCGAGCGGCGACCTCCGTGAATCGGTCGCGATGACGAGCAGGCCGAGGGGGAGATGCGGGGCAGAGCGGGCCCTTGCCACCCGCAATCGCGCGGGGGTCGAGTATCTCGTGAGCCCTTGTCAGGAGCCGCGAGCGGGCGTAGTCTCGCCGCGCTTCGCTGGGCCGCGGAACGCGCAGCGGCCGAAGTCGGTAGTTCCTGACGCCGGCTCATCCTCCATACCTCCAACAATTTTGGCGCGGATTCGGGGGTACTATGACTACACGTAACACGTCCGCCTTCGTGTTGTGGCGCCGCGTCCTGACATTCGTCGCCGCTGTTTGTCTGCTGGCCGTCTCTTCTCCGGTGCGAGCCCAGAATCCGTGCACGGTGGCTGACAACGGCCGCGGTACTGTCGACCTGCCACCCGAAGGCTGCGTCTATCTCTCACCCGCTGACGTTCCGTTCATCGTCGACGGGTTGCCACCCGGGACGACAATCAACGCCGGGATCCAGAACAGTGAATTCCTCAACGTCAGTCGAACCGGGACGCCGGAAACGGGAGAACAGGCGTCTTTCGAGTCGAGTGCGCGCTTTCAACTCACCGGCACCGGTGAGTTGACGGGCTTCACCCGCACGCTGAACCTGCGGCCGGTACCGTGCGAAACCCACGTGGGTCCGCGCTCGCCTGGTGCGTCCACGCAGAGCTTCGACACCGAGATGTTCTCATTGATCGGCCAGCTTCCTCCTGGCGATCCCGATTTCGATTTGTTGCGAATCACGGCCGGCTCAGCGTTCGGTATGCCGAGCCCCGGCCACACCACGCTGAGCAAGCTTCCCAACGGCGATTGGGCGGTTGACAGCTTCTTCGACATTTCCTGGCAGATCGAGTTCGTCGGAGCCCCCGGCGGCGGGCTGGCCGGGTACACCGGCATCACCACCGGCACCATTCGCATGGGGGCCGGACAGCACAACATCGATCACTTCCTCACGTACCAGATCAAGACCTCCAAGAACGCGGCGCGCTTCGCCAAGTTCGGTCCCGTCGTCCTGGACGACGCTTTCGGCGCCGTCAAGTACGACATCCTCAAGCCGCTCACGCTCGACCTCCCGGCCAACAAGAACGACGAAGGGGTCATCGATGACGTCACTCATCTGAAGGAGTACCAGGTCAAGCCGCGCGTTACGCCTTCCAGCGTCGGTGAGGTGATCGAAGCGCGGAACCAGTGCGGGGTCTTCACGGTGGCGCTCATCAAACCGCTCAGCGTGCTGGTGCCGACGAACAAGGATTTTGTCGCGCCGCCCGCGGCGCCGGATCTCACCGCGATCGGACTCGATCACTACCTGTGTTACCTGGCGAAACATATTACGTCCATTCAGGCGGGCGCCGGAAAGGGCGTGCAAGTGGACGCGGTCGATCAATTCCAGAGCCGTCGCTACGATCTGAAGAAGATCACCAAGATCTGCCTGCCGGTGATCAAGAGCGAAGACCCGGCGGACCCCAGCAAGATACTGGCGGGTCCCCTCGCGGGGACGCTCAAGCCCGTCGCCGCAGCGGCCGTTCATCACAGCGACGAATTCCTGGTGTGCTACCAGGCCAAGCTGGCGCGCAGCACCATTGTTCAACGCGGGTGCGGCTGCGACGTCGCGATCGACCCGACCTGTTCAGGGACGCCGCTCTTTCCGGTACAGCCACGGCACACGCGCAAGCTCGGCGTGTTCCTGAACAACCAGTTCGGTGCCGAGCAGATCGACACGATCAAAGAGCGCGAGTTCTGCATCCCGTCGCGCGAACTGCTCTAGGCTGCTGATCCGCGATGGTGCTGGTGTCGACTCTCTCGCTCATCCCGCCTGCCGTCCCAGCTCAGTGCGCCGTGCGCGCGCTGAAGAGGTCGGCGGTTGAGCGAAGGGCTCCTTCGTCGAAGGTCTGCTGCCAGCACCGCGTGCCGGTGCCATGCGGCGTTTGAACCAGGCTCTGGGTGAGCAGTTGAATGGTGACGCGCTGGTCGCCTGCGATGTCGACGCTGTCGGGCAGTCCGAGTCCGCCGCCGGTGCCTTGAACGCTCAGATGCAGCCGTCCGGCGGCGCCAACGCTGCGAATGCGCACGCGAAGCGATGACCCGTTTCCGTTGCGCGCGTAGGCCAGCCGCGAGCCCTTCGACGACCAGCACGGAGTGTCGCCGGCGCACAGCTCTCCGGCCGCCAGCGGAACCTGCCACAGCACGTCGTCACTGGTCGGCGCGAGATCGGCTGGGTGAACGTAGACGCAAAGCGCGAGGCCGGCGCCCGACGCGGTGGTCGGATCGCCGAAGTCGTCGGGGACCGCGACTCCGGCTGCGCCGGAGGTCCTGAGGGCGACCGAGCGCAGACTTTCATGCGAGACGTTTCGCAGCGCGAACCGTGCCTTGCCGGGATCTGCGCAGTCATCGCGAACGCCGGCGCACAGTGGGCACAGATCTCCAATGGAGCAATGGCCGTCACCGTCGCACGAGCAGGCCGCACTCGCAGCACATGCGGCCGACGTACAGGCTTCGGCATCGCTGCACGGGGTGCCGGCAGGGAGATCGCAGGAATCGCCGGCTTCGCTGCAGTCTCCGCTGCAAGGACTCGAGAGCCCGGTGCAGGGGTCTCCTGCGTGAGCGCAGCTTCCGGAGGCGCACGTGTCGGTTCCGTTGCACCAGACGCCGTCGTCGCACGACAGTCCGTCGTTCTCGGCGGCGCAGTTCCACGCGCAGCAATCCCCGTCGCCGCGGCCGCCGTCGTCGCATTGCTCGCCTGACTGCGCCACGCCGTCGCCACAGACCGGACAGGAGCCTTGGCCTTCGCAGCAACCCGTGGCGCAGTGGGATCCGTCTCCGTGATATACGCCGCCGGCGACGGCGCAGGCATGCTCGCGAACGTTCGACACGCAGCCGGCCGGCTCGCAGCAGGCGCCGACCGGTGCGTAGAACTTGTAACCGTCGCCGAGCGCCGGACACTCGCTGGCGACGACACCGTCGACGCAGACGCCGGTGTTGAGGCAGCAGGATCCGATCTCGCGAAAGGCCTGGCGACAACGACCGATCGCGTTCTGTTGGCAGTAGTCGATGCAGTCGAGTGCGGACCCGTCGACGGAACGGTCCGACAGGTAGTTCGGTTCGCAGGAAGGATCGATGTTGCAGCGCGGATGAGCAGGGGAGGCGGGCGGTCCGAGCAAGGCACTGCGGATCGAGCTCAGCTCCTGCGGCGTCACGCCCTGGGCGGCCAGCACCGCTTCGGGAATCACGTCAGGCTGTACGCCCATCGCGCGCAGCACCGAGAGCGCATAGACGAAGTAGCCGGCAATCTCTGGATGCACGCCGTCTTCGGCGAAATTGATGGTAGTGCGCGCCATCACCGTGCAG
>JACRCR010000055.1 GCA_016218925.1 Deltaproteobacteria bacterium
GTGGTTCCGACCTGGGGTGGACGCGGATCGTTGCCCGACGCGCACGAACAGGTGCTGCTGTATTCGAGCCCGGCCGCCAACGACGCGATTGCGGCGGCCGACGTGGTGCTGGCGGTGGGGACCAACATCGGCGAGCAGATCCACTACGGCACCGGGCGCCACTGGGCCCACGGCAAGACGCAGCGTCGCTGGATCCACGTCGAGCGCGACGCCGGCTCGGTGGGCGTCAACCGTCCCATCGACCTGCCGCTGGTCGGCGACTTGCGCGACGTCGTTCCGCAACTCGTCGAAGCGCTAGGCAAGCGCCCGGCGCGCGTGCGTCCCGCCGCGCTGCAAGGATGGAAGAGCGCGCATGAAGCCGCGCGTCGCGCTCTCATCGACGCAGCGCCCGACACGTTCCCGATCCATCCCGGCCGCATGGTAGCCGAAGTCACACGCGTGCTGCCGGCCGACACGGTGATGGTGCGCGACGGCGGCTGCACCGCGCTGTTCGAACTCGCCTACCATTACTGGAAGACCGGCGATCAGCTCGGCACTCTGGATTTCGGCCACCTCGGAACCGGTCTGCCCTACGCGATCGGTGCCCAGCTCGCTTTCGGCCCCGAGCGGCGCGTGTGCC
Organism: Deltaproteobacteria bacterium; assembly: GCA_016218925.1. Taxonomy (GTDB): domain Bacteria; phylum Desulfobacterota; class Binatia; order UBA1149; family CAITLU01; genus CAITLU01. Next base: position 620 of record JACRCR010000055.1, read on the forward strand.
TGATCACCGGCGATTCATCGTTTCTCTTTCACATCTCGGAGCTGGAGACAGCCGTACGCAAGAACCTGCCCGTCGTCATCGTCGTCAACTCCGACTCCGCCTGGGGCATGGAGAGGCCGGGCTTCGTGATGGAGTTCGGCTTCGGCAGCGAAGTCGAGGTGGGCTGGGAAGCGGTGCGCTTCGACAAGATCGCCGAGGGCTTCGGCGCCCACGGCGAGTACGTCGACCGCACCGAGAACATCGGTCCTGCGGTCGAGCGCGCGCTGGCCGCCGGTCGCGCGGCGGTGGTGCAGGTAGCAGTGGATCCGATGGTGAACTCGCTGCAGGCGCCCAACGTCGAGGAGTTCATGACCTGGTACGCGGGATCGATGTACTGAAGCCGGAGGACTGCGATGGCAAGTGTGAAGCTGAAAGGAAGCAAGGTCCTGATCACCGGCGCCGGTTCCGGCATCGGCCGCGCCGCCGCGATCGCCTTCGCGCGCCGCGGCGGGAGCATGATTGCTACCGATCTCCACGCCGCGCCGCTGGAGGTACTGCGCCGCGAGGTCGAATCCCTCGGCGCGGATTGCCTGGTGCGCATCGTGGACGTGCGCGACGAGGCCGCGATGCGATCGCTCGCGGACTTCGTCCACGCGCAGTGCCGCGCCCTCGACGTGCTGGTCAACAACGCCGGCATCGGCTACCTTGGCCGCTTCCTGGACAGCGACCTCGCCCACTGGGAGCGAGTGCTCGACATCAACGTGATGGGGGTTGTGCGCGGCTGTCACATGTTCATACCGAGGATGATCGCGGCCGGCGGGCCGCGGCGCGTGCTCAACGTGGCCTCGGCGGCCGGGATCTTTCCGGCCCCGCAGATGGCGGCCTACGCGGCCTCCAAGCACGCGGTATTCGGGTTGAGCGAAGTGCTGAAGATGGAACTGATCGACACTCAGGTCGGCATTACCACGGTATGCCCCGGAATCATCAACACGCCGATCGTCAGCGTGCGCGCCAACGTCGCGCCGTCGGTGACCGAGAAGCAGATCGTCAAGCTACAAGCGTACTACAAGACCCACGGTTGCGGGCCGGAGGTGGTAGCCGAGGCGATGCTGCGGGCGGTGGAACGCGGTCAGGACGTGGTGACGGTGGGGCCGTTCGCCAGCCTGGTGCATCTGCTGCGACGCGTTTCGCTAGGGCTGGCGCGACGAGTGACGGTCAGGGATGCGCGGCGGATGGGGTATCTGTAGCGGGCTGGGGCACGTTCCGGCACGCCTCGGCGAGACCGCTGCGTCGTAGATCCAGCGACCGACGATCTCGGAGCAGCGGCCAGAAACGTGTCGGCAATTTTGAGCGTCGTTCGATCAATCGCCAGACGTCTCGAACGGGTTGCGGACCTCCAGGAAATCGAACTTCCGGAAGTCGCGGTCGTTGGTGTACAGGATCCTCACTCCGTGCTGCCGCAGCAACGTGGCCAGGTGAGCATCGGGGACGAGTTTTCCGCGTACGACGAAGTCCCGCGTGGCTTCGCGGTACAGATCCCAGAAGCCGTCTTGCTCGCTGAGGAGACGGACGTTCGGAAGACGAACGAGCGACTCGACGTTCTGCGCCGCCTCGCGGGCGGGAAGCGGAGGGGAGACGATCGCCGGATGAGTGACCATCCGCAAGTAGGCCATCAGCGTGGGCCAACCGAGGCAGAAGAGATCAGAGCCGGCGCAGCACTGCTGCATCAACTCGCCGGCTCTTGCGTGGAACGGGCTGCTCGACGCGCTTGCGTAGAGGAGCACGTTGACATCGATCGAGAAGCTCACCTGGGCGGAGTCCTGACATGGTCGGCATCGACGGTTTCGTACAGTGCCTCCTTGTCCGCGAAGTCTACCAGCGGCTTGCCCGCCGTCGTGTTCCATCGCAGCGGCTGCGCTTTCTCGGCGGGGGCCTTGCGTCTCCCCATCGCCTCGGCGAGCAGCTCCGACACCAGGCGCCCGAGCGACTTGCCCTCCCGCCGCTGAAGGCGCTTGAGGTCCTTGAGGATCGGCGTGTCGATATCGACGGTGGTTCGCATGATGCGATGATGCTCACGGGGACCGCATCTGATGTCAAGCCGCCGCGACCGTCGCTTCCCAAGCGGGCTTGGCGCGAAGAGTGAAGGCCAGGGATGCGCGGCGGATGGGGTATCTGTCGGGGGGCGGGGTCCACTGTCCGCCGACAGGCCGGCGGCGGCGGCGAGGTCTCAGAACGTGAAGCTGGCCACGCCGACGCTGATACCGGAGGCGCCTCCCACGATGATCACCTTGTCGCCGCGCCGCAGTCGACCTTGCTGAATCGCAAGACTGAGCCCCAGTGGAAGTGACGAGGCGACGGTGTTGCCGTAGGCAGCGTGCGTCGGGAAGTAGATGCGCTCGGGAAGACCCAGACGCTCGCGCGCGAGCTGACTGGCCCGTTCGCTGGCGGCATGGCCGACGAGAAGATCGTATTGCTGCGAGTGCAGTCTGGCATCGCCCTCGAAGATCTCGACGATGCGTTCGATGCTGAAGCGCAGCAGTTCTTCCGAGCGCGCGTAGAACTTCCCCGTGGCCAGAGCCGCCAGCATGTCGCGCGAGGCGTACTGATCGGCGTGCGGCAGCGGAATCATGCACAGATGGGTCTGCTCGCCGTAGTTGGCGAAGCGGAAGTAGAAGTCGTCGGCCGGTGCTTCGTCGGTCAGAACCGTGGCGGTGGCGGCCTCGCCGATCGTGAAGGTGGCGAGGTACGGCTCGATCGCCTCGACCGTCTCGAACTGCCAGCGCCCGAATACGTCCAGCCCGCATTCGCAGCTCACGACGAGTGCGCGCCGATATCCGGCGCTCGCGAACATCGAACGCACGAGTTGGACTCCGCGCAGCCATCCGAGGCAGCCGTCCAGAACATCAAAGCCGGTGGCGCGCGCCGCACCGAGCTCGGCCTGCACCAGATTGGCCATCGCCGGTTCCAGCCACGGCCGGCCGACGCCGACGTAGACGATCAGGTCGATGTCGATCGCGGAGAGACCTGCCGAATTCAGCGCCGCCTGTCCCGCGCCTCGCAGGAGGTCCACGGCGCGCTCACCGTCGTCCACCCAGAACTTGCCGTCGCTCCCGGCGCGCTCGAGATAGCGACGCAGTCGTGACTCGAGCCGGTCCAGGTCCTGCGGCGACAGGTGACTCTGGTTGGCGATGCGCAGGCGCGCAGCGATCATGTCGGTAGTGACGTGACGCGAAGGAACAGCGTGGGCGACGGATGCGATTCTCACGGCTTGCCGGTGCTACTCACCAACGACCTGCTCGCAGTCGAAGCGACGCGCCGCGGCCGAAGGATCTATTCGTACGAGATGCCCTCGAGCACCGAAAGGCGCGTCGCCTGCGACGCAGCGGCGTAACCCGCCGCTGCAGTCATCAGCAGTGCCAGGCCGACGTACCATGCGGCGGCGGCGCCGGCAAAGTGCAACTCGAGATGATAACCGAGAAGATATCGGAAGTTGACGATCACCCAGATCCAGCTCGTACCGAGTCCGACCAGCAGACCGAGCGCGGCCCCGAGTCCCCCCACCGTGGCCGCTTCGATGACGATGCAACGGCGCACCGCGCGCTTGTCGGCCCCCATCACGCGCCACAGCGCCAACTCCCGCTGTCGCTCGAGCACGGTCGACAGCAACAGATCGAAGATGCCGGCAATGGTAACGATGATGATCAGAAGCTGGATTGCGTCGGTGAACGCGAACGCGCGGTCGATCATCTCCGAGTGATACTTGGAGACTTCGGGGAGCGACAGTATCTTGAGGCGATAGCGGTCGCCGAGCTGGGAGGCGATGCGCTCGCGCAAACCCTCGATTGCGACGCCAGGCCCGGCAAAAACGCTGATCCTGCTGACCAGCCGGTCGTTCCAGTACTGGCGCAGCACCGCCAAGCTGAGCGCGATCGTGCCCTGGTCCGACATGTAGTCGGGGACCACGTCCACGACTTCCAGTGACAGCGGACCCTGCGGTGTAGCGAGTTCGATCATGTCGTGAACATGCAAGTCGAAGCGCTCGGAGAGATTGGTGGAGATGCGGGCACCGCGACCTGCGCGTATCTCCGTCGCCGCGCTCTCCGGATCGCCCTCCAGATACCAGCCGCGCGGGTACCTGGAGGGATCGAAGAGACGATCGCTGACGGCGGCGATGGTGACGCGCGCCCCCCGGAAGGGCTGACCCGGCAGCACGCGCAGGACATCGACGCTGCCGACGCCGTCGATCTTCTCGATCTCGCGCGCCACATCCATGGAAATGGGCGTCTCGAGCCAGCCGCCCTCGGTGGAGACCGCGCTGACGGCAAGGTCGCTGGCGAGGAACCCGGAGGCAAAATACGAGTTCACCGACTCACGAAAACTCACTGCCACGGTGGCAACCAGGATTGCCAGCGTCAGCACCAGCGCAATGGCCGCGACGGTAACGCCGGTGCGCGTCACCGATCGCACCAGACTGTCGGCCGCCACGCGTCCTTCTGCGGCAAACGCATGGCGCAGCACCTTCATGAGCAGCGGCGCCGAGCGATCCACGATCGGCACGGCGATGATGATCGAAGAGGCAAACCAGATCGTCGAGCCGATATTGCCGAAGGTGCTCGATTTCCAGCGCACTTGCAGGTACAGCGACAGAGCGCTCAGCGCGACCAGTCCTGCCCAGACCGCCAGCAACGCGGCGGTGGGCCGCTGGCGCGCCAGCGTGCTGACGTCGTTACGGATCGCGTCCAACGGTGACAGCGAAGTAACGCGATGCGCGGCAAAATAGCTGGCGCATGCAACAGCCGAAATGCCCGCCGACGCGATGATCGCCAGCGAGAATGGATCGATCGCCATGGAGTGGATCGGAAAGCGCAGTTGGAAGATCACGCCCATCGACTGTGTCACCATGTCCGTGAGCAGGTGGGCCAGCCCGACACCGAGACCGATACCGGCTGCCGTCCCGAGCGTTCCGAGCATTGCCGCCTCGAGCATCAGCAGACGAAACAGCGTCCGGGAATCGGCGCCAATGTGCCGCAGCGTGGCCAGTGCCAGCACGCGCCGCAGGGCCCCGGTGGAAGTCGTGTTGTAGACGATGAATACGCCGGCGATCAGACACAGCGTACTGATGCCGGTCAGCATCGCCTGAAACGAAGCGAA
>JACRCR010000237.1 GCA_016218925.1 Deltaproteobacteria bacterium
CCGACGCCGGGCTGGCGCCGCTGACCTTCGGGATGGTCTACCCGTTCTCGTGTCACAACTACGAACTGCGCTACTGGCTGGCCGCCTGCGGAATCGATCCCGACCGCGACGTGCGACTGGTGGTGATCCCGCCGCCCCTTCTGGTCGATTCGATGCGAGCCGGACACATCGACGGATTCTGCGTCGGCGAGCCGTGGAACAGCGTGGCGGTCGAGGCCGGCGCCGGCAGCATCGTGCTCGCGACCACCGCGATCTGGCATCTGAGCCCGGAGAAGGTGCTCGGTTGCCGGACCGAATGGGCCGAGCGTCGCGGCGATGAGCTGGCAGCGCTGCTACGAAGCCTTTACCGCGCGGCAGCCTGGTGCGCCGACCCGCACCATCACGACGAGCTTGCCGACCTGCTTGCCGGGCGGCGTTACCTCGGAGCACCCGGCGAACTGCTGCGGCGCGCGCTGGCGGACAAACCGGTGTTGTCGAAAGGCGCGGCACCCACCGCAATCGAGGATTTCCACGTTCCGCTCGCGCACGCGGCGACCTTTCCGTGGGTGAGCCACGCGTTGTGGTTCTACTCGCAGATGGTGCGATGGGGGCAGACTGCGTGGTCGCAAGAGCAGGTGGATCTGGTGCGCGGCACCTACCGTCCGGATCTGTATCGCGCCGCCCTCGCGCCTCTGGATCTGGAGCTGCCGGCGGTCGACACGAAGATCGAGGGCCGCGTGAACACGGCGACTGCGATCGCCTCTTCCAACGGCGAAATGCTAGTCGAGCGCGGCGGCTTCTTCGACGGCAAGATATTCGATCCGCGCGAGCTGCATGCCTACGCCACCGGGTTCGAGATCTCCTCGACGTCCTGACCGCATCGGTCCCGTGCTACCCTTCATCTCATTTCCGACCGGTCGGATAGAGGTGTCGCAAGCCGCGACTTGACCCCCCGCACGTGGACCCCCTGCACGGATTTCGTGCACTCCGACCCGCCATCTGCACTGTGGCTGAGCAGCACGCGCGTGCGGCGCGGCCGGCCCTCATGCCGCGCTGCGCCGTAAGTGTTTGCCGTCGCTCGCAACTCCATCTTCGCGACGACGCTGGCACACGCGTTGCACTTCCAAGGCCAAGCGAGCGGTCGTCGATCGTTCGCGGCGCAGTCCCACGAAGGGGCCGCACGGCAACGACGCCGACCCTCGCGACGCGCATCACCAACGGATGCGCGAAGCTGAACGGTCGGCGTTTTTTTTCGCTCCGCGTCACGCATCGACGCAAACGGCCGGAGGCAGGGAGGTTGGCAAGGTGGAAGGGCCCGGAATCAGAATCGAGAGGATCGACGTCGAGACGATCAATCCCGCGAAGGAGTCTTCGGCATACCTGCGGCGCGCAGCGTACACGGCGGCCGCATGTCTGACCGTGTTCGCGTGGTGCGCAGACGGCGAGGCCCGCAGCGGCGCGGGCGCTCTGGAGAAAGAAGAGATCAAGCTCGGTTTCATCAAGCTGACCGACATGGCGCCGCTGGCGATCGCCTACGAGAGGGGCTTCTTCGAAGACGAAGGGCTCTACGTGACGCTCGAGCCGCAGGCGAACTGGAAGGCCATCCTGGACCGCGTGATCACCGGCGAACTCGACGGCGCCCACATGCTTGCCGGCCAGCCGCTGGGCGCAACGATCGGCTTCGGTACCAAGGCCGACGTCATCACGGCGTTAAGCATGGACCTGAACGGCAACGCGGTGACCGTCTCCAACGAAATCTGGTCGAAGATGAAGGCGCACATCCCGGCCGCCGACGGCAAGCCCGTGCATCCGGTCAAGGCCGACGCTCTGAGGCCCGTCGTCGAGGAAATGCGCGCGACCGGCAAGCCCTTCTCGATGGCGATGGTCTTCCCCGTCTCCACGCACAACTACGAACTGCGCTACTGGCTGGCCGCCGGCGGCCTGGATCCGGGCCTCTACTCGCCCTCCGACACCTCCGGTCAGATCGGTGCCGACGTGAGCATATCGGTCACACCGCCGCCGCAGATGCCGGCAACCCTCGAAGCCGGCACCATCCAGGGCTATTGCGTCGGCGAACCCTGGAACCAGCAAGCCGTGGCCAAGGGCGTCGGCGTTCCGGTCATCACCGACTCCGAGATCTGGAAGAACAACCCGGAGAAGGTCTTCGGCGTCACCAAGGCATGGGCGGAGAAGAACCCGCACACGCACCAGGCAGTCCTCAAAGCACTGATCCGTGCCGGCATGTGGCTCGACGCCGACGGCGGAGCCAATCGCGCCGAAGCCGCGCGCATCCTGTCGCGGCCCGAATACGTCGGCGCCGACACCGCCGTGATCTCGAACGCGCTCTCGGGTGTCTTCGAGTTCGAGTCGGGCGACAAGCGTGCGATGCCCGACTTCAACGTGTTCTTCCGCTACTTCGCCACCTATCCGTACTACAGCGACGCGGTCTGGTATCTCACGCAGATGCGTCGCTGGGGACAGATCCCCGAGGCGATGCCCGATGGGTGGTACGCCGAGATCGCCAAGAAGGTCTACCGGCCCGACCTCTATCGCGAGGCCGCCGCAGCGCTCATCGCCGACGGCAAGGCCAGGCCGGAGGACTTCCCGGCCGCCACCGACGGCTATCGAGCGGCGTCCAGCGAGTTCATCGACGGCATCGAATACGACGGCCACCAGCCCAACGCGTACCTCGCCAAGTTCTCGATCGGCCTGAAGAGAGACCAGAAGGTCGGCGCGAGCGGCGCCGTGGCCGCGAACTGAGCCGCGCCAACGACGGAGGATTCGTATCGTGAGTGGACAGGTGGACATCGAACTGCTCGCGCCGATGGCGCCGGCGCAGGCAAGCGATGCCGAGCCCGCCGCCGCGAGCACGACCAGTGTGCACGCGCTGCGTCGCGCGTTCTCGATCGACTCTCTGCTGCGCGCGCTCACGGCGATCGGACTGGGCTTCGTCAGCCCGCTCGTGCGCCTGGCGCGTGGCGAGGAGCCACGCGAGCAACTCCGCGAACTGTGGCAGTCGCTGTGCGTACCGCTGCTCGCGATCGCGACGTTTCTGCTGCTGTGGAGCCGTCTGTCGGCGGGCGTCGAGACCAGTCTCGGACGCATTCCGGGACCGCTCGCGGTCGCGGAGCAGGCGGCAGTGCTCTGGGAGGCGCACCAGGCCGGACGCGGCGAAGCCGCCGCCTTCTACCAGAGGCAGGCCGCGCGAAGCGCCGAGAGGCTCGCCGCCGACCCGTCGGCCGATGTCACGGTGCGCAAGTTCACCGGCAAGCCGACCTTCCTCGACCAGATCTTCACCAGCCTGAAGACGGTCTTCGTCGGCTTCGTGCTCGCCACGCTGCTCGCGGTGCCGCTCGGCGTGGTGTGCGGGCTCAGCCCGACGATGAATGCCGCACTCAATCCGCTCATCCAGCTCTTCAAGCCGGTCTCGCCGCTGGCCTGGCTGCCAATCGTGACGATGGTGGTCAGCGCGGTCTATGTCAGCGAGGATCCGCTCTTCGAGAAGTCCTTCCTGAACTCGGCGATCACCGTGACGCTGTGCTCACTGTGGCCCACCGTGATCAACACCGCGCTCGGCGTCGCCTCGATCGACCGCGATCTGCTGAACGTGGCGCGCACGCTGCAACTGGGCTGGAGAACACGCCTGTTCAAG
>JACRCR010000239.1 GCA_016218925.1 Deltaproteobacteria bacterium
CGGGTCAGCCGAGCGCCCCTCACTGAACGACTTCCGGCGTTGGTGTCGGCGCGGCCGCAGCCTGGGAAACCTCCGGGGCGTTTGGCCAACCTCCGCCGAGCGCTTTGTACAGTTGCACCAGCGAAACCATCTGCGCGGCGATGGTCTGCACTTCGTCGAGCTCGGCCGAAAACAGCGAGCGCTGCGCATCGAGCACTTCGAGGTAGTCGGCGACGCCGCCCTCGTAGCGCACCTCGGAGAGTTGCAGGACCTTGCGTTCAGCCTCGACGCGGGCGCGCTGCGCGGTCCGTTGCAGTCCCGTCTTGCGCCAGGCCACCAGCCCGTCTTCCACTTCGCGCAGGGCCTGCAGCACGGTCTTCTCGTACTCGTACAGGCTCTGGCGCATCTGCGACTGGGCGATCTCGACGCGGCGGCGGTTCTTGCCGGCGTTGAAAACCGGCTGCAACACGCCGGCCGCCACCGACCAGGCCTGCGCCGGACCGGTAAACAGCGCGTCGAGTTCGGTGCTGGTGGTTCCGTAGCCGGCGGTCAGTGCGATGCGCGGGAACAGCATCGCTTTGGCAGCGCCTACATCGGCGGTGGTCGCGTGCAGGTGCTGCTCCGCGGCCAGCAGGTCGGGCCGGCGGTCGAGAAGCCCCGACGGCAGCCCGGCCGGAACCTGCAATGCCACGGGAAGGTCCGGCAGAGTGCGGCCGCGCACGACCTCGCCGGGACCGCGTCCGATCAGCACCGAGAGTTCATTTTCCTTCTGGCGCACCTGACGCTCGAAATCGAGAACCGAAACTTCGATGCGCCGGTACTCGGCTTCGGCCTGGCGCGAATCCTTCTCACCGGTCAGACCGCCGCGAAACCGTACCTGCGCAAGTTCGAGCGACTTGGCGCGCGAGACCAGCGTGCGTCGTGCGATCTCGAGTTGCAGATCGAAGTCGCGCAGTTCGACGTAGGAGCGGGCTACCGACGCGACCAACGAGATCGCCACCGCGCGGCGTCCCTCTTCGGTGGCGAGCAGCAGCGCCCGCTCGGCTTCGGTGGCGCGGCGGATACGCCCGAACAGGTCGAGCTCCCAGGACACGTCCGCCGACAACTGGTAGAGCGCCGAATCGTTGTCGCCGGGTTTGGGGATGCTCGGGAAACCTTCGCGGCTCTGCTCAAAGTAACTGGCACCGACGCCGGCGTCGAGCTTCGGGAACAAGTCGGCGCGCGTATAGCCGACTCGCGCGCGCGCTTCGACGATGCGCTCGATCGCGACGCGCAGATCCTGGTTCTCGCGCAGCGCGATCTCGATCAGCGCCTGCAGCTTCGGATCCTGGAACAGTTTCCACCACGGTGTGTTGGCCAGTGTGGCGACATCCTCCACCGGTGCCGGGGCGCCGGTGTCGCGCCAGGCCTGAGGCGTAGTCAGCGACGGACGTTGATAGTTCGGCCCCAGAGTGCAGCCGCTCACCAGCGCCGCGGCACCGAGAAGTGAGGCTCCAAGCACCAGCGGGCACGACGCGCGCTTCATCTCAGTGGCCTCCTTTCGGTGCTGGCGCCGCCGGGGTCGCAGCCACCGCCGGCGGCCCCTTGTGCTTGCCCGCGCCGCGACGCTCGATGAACACGAAGAAGGCCGGCGTCAGCAGCACGCCGAGCAGCGTCGCCACCGACATGCCGGCAACCACCGCCGTGCCCATCACCTGGCGCGAAGCGGCGCCCGAACCCGACGCGATCGCGAGCGGAATACAACCCATGATGAACGCGAAGGCGGTCATCAGAATCGGGCGCAGGCGCAGCCGAGCTGCCTCGGTCGCCGCTGTCAGGATGTCGTCGCCCGCCTCCGCGCGTGCCTTGGCAAACTCAACGATCAGGATCGAGTTCTTTGCCGCCAGCCCGATCAGTGTCACCAGACCGATCTGTACGTAGACGTTGTTGTCGAGACCGCGCAGCCACACGCCGAGCATCGCGCCGAGCACCACGCTCGGCGTTCCGAGCAGAACCGCCAGCGGCAGTGACCAGCTCTCGTACAGCGCCGCCAGCAACAGGAAGACGAAGATCACCGCCATCACGAACGTAGGCGTCGACGACGGCGCGGTCTTCTCCTGGTACGACATGTTCGTGTACGCGTAGCCCATCTCGGCAGGCAGCACTTCGCGCGCCGTCTCCTCCAGAGCCGCCATCGCCTGCCCCGACGAGTAGCCAGCCGCCGGTACGCCGCTGATCTCCACCGAACGGAACAGATTGAAGCGGTTGGTGATCTCGGTGCCGGAGGTCGGCGTTACCGTCAGCAGCGTCGCCAGCGGGATCATCGCTCCGGTGGTGCGGCTGCGCACGTAGAACGTGCCGATGTCGGAGGGCTTCTGCCGGAACTCAGGCTCGGCCTGAACATACACGCGGTAGAGGCGGCCGAAGCGGTTGAAGTCGTTTACGTAGGCGCCGCCAAGAATGGCCTGCAAGGCCGTGAACACGTCGTTAACCGGCACGCCGAGCTTGCGCGCCTTCTCGCGGTCGAGTTCGACGCCGAGTTGCGGGACGTTGGGATCGAACGACGTGAACAGGTTGGCGAGCTCGGGACGCTTGCGCGCGGCTTCGAGGTAGCTGCGAGTGTAGCCGCCGAGATCCGCCACCGACAGCGTGCCGCTGCGGTCCTGCAACAGGATGTTGAAGCCGCCCGCGGCTCCGAAACCGGAGATCGTCGGCGGCGCGAACGGGAACGCGATCGCCTCGGGAATCCGCGCCAGCTCTCCCTGGAGCTTGCGCGCTATTCCCTTCAGATGAAGCTCCGGAGTGTGACGCTCCTCCCAGGGCCTCAAGCGACAGAAGAAGCTGGCGTAGTTGGCGTTGAACGAGTTGGTCAGCATACCCAGCCCGCCCACCGCGTTGCAGGTCTCTACTCCCTCTGCCTTGGCCAGGATGGCTTCGATCTGCGCTACCACCTTGTCGGTGCGCTCGAGCGAAGCGGCGTTGGGAAGCTGGACGTTGATCAGGAAGATGCCCTGGTCTTCGTCGGGAACGAAGCCGGCGGCGAGTGTCTTGCCGAGCATTCCTGCCGTCGCCGCTACCGCCGCGATCGCGACCAGCGCCAGCAGTGTCCGCCTCGCCAGCAGGCTCGCGACCGAAACGTAGCCAGTCGTGGTGCGATCAAACCCGCGATTGAACGCGCCGAAGAACCGGCCGAGCAAGCCCTTGGAACCGCCGGGCACGACGGGCTTCAGAATCATTGCCGACAACGCCGGCGCCAGCGACAGGGCGCTGAAGGCCGAGAGCAGCACCGAGATCGCGATGGTGAGCGCGAACTGCTGGTACAGGCGCCCGGTCAGTCCGCCCACGAAGGCCACCGGAACGAACACCGCCGCCAGCACCAACGCGATACCGATCACCGGCGCCGTCACCTCGTCCATCGCCTTCATGGTCGCTTCCTTCGGCGCCAGCCCGTGCTCGATGTGGTGCATCACCGCTTCGACCACGACGATCGCGTCGTCGACGACGATGCCGATGGCCAGTACCAGCCCGAACATCGACAACGTGTTGACGCTGAAGCCGAGCAGCGGGAAGAAGATGAAGGTGCCGACCAGCGAGACCGGCACCGTCAGCAGCGGAATCAGCGTCGCCCGCCAGCTCTGCAGGAACACGAACACCACCAGGATGACCAGCACCACCGCTTCGAACAGTGTGTGCAGGATGCCCTCGATCGACGCCTCGACGGCAGGCGTCGTGTCGTAGGTGATCCTGTAGGCGAGGTCTTCCGGGAACGAGTGCGAGAGCTCTTCCATCAGGTGGTAGATGCCCTCGGCGGCCGCGAGCTGGTTGGCGCCCGGCAGCAGATAGACGGCGACCACGCCGGCGGGTTTTCCGTCCAGCCGCGCGAACGACTTGTAGTTCTCGCCGCCCAGATCCACGCGCCCGATGTCTCTGATGCGGACCTGAGCGCCGGTGTCGGTAGTCTTGACGAGGATGTCGTCGAACTGCTCGGGCGTGGTCAGTTTGCCCGGAGCGTTCACCGTGTAAGTGAACTCCTGCCCCGGCGGCGACGGGGCGGCGCCGATCTGCCCTGCAGGAGCCTGGATGTTCTGCTCTTTGATGGCCGAGATCACGTCGGACGGCGTCAGGCCGAGCTTGGCCAGCTTGTCGGGCCGCAGCCATACGCGCATGCCGTATTCGGCGCCGCCGTAGAGGTCGGCCTGCGCCACGCCCGGTACGCGCAGCAGCGCGTCGCGCACGTTGATGGTCGCGTAGTTGTTCAGGAACAGCGAGTCGTAGGTGCCGCCCGGCGAGTACAGCGACAGCACCAGCAGGATGCTCGGGTTGAGCTTCTTGACCGTGACGCCCTGCTGATTGACCTCCTGCGGCAAACGCGAGGTGGCCTGCGATACGCGGTTCTGCGTCAGCACGTTGGCGGTGTCCAGATTCATGCCGACCTGGAAGCTGACGTCGAGCAACATGCGGCCGTCGCTGGTGTTCAGCGACTTCATGTAGATCATGTTGTCGACGCCGTTTAGCTGCTGCTCGATCGGCGTGGCAACCGACTGCTCGACGGTCTCGGCCGCCGCGCCCTGATAAGTCGTCTCGACGCGCACGCTCGGCGGTGCCAGCGCCGGGTACTGCTCGATGGGCAGCCCCGACAGCGCGGCCAGTCCGATCAGAACCGTCAGGATTGCGATGACGATCGCGACTATGGGCCGCCGGATGAAGAAGTGCGCCACCGGCTCACTCCTTGGCGGCGGGCGCTGCGGCGGCGGGTGGAGCAGCGGGCACAGCAGCAGAAGAAGCTCCCGCACTGGCGACGTCTGCGATCGTGACCGTCGTCGCTTTGACCGTCACGCCTTCGCGCACCTTCTGCAGTCCCTCGACGACGACCTTCTCGCCGGGCGCCAGTCCGCTGTCGATCACCCACAGCGAGCCGATCCTGTCTCCCGGCTTGACCGTGCGCATCGAAACCTTGTCGTCGCCGGACACCACCGCCACCGTATAAGTGGCCTGCAGTTCCTTGACCGCGCGCTGCGGAACCAGGATCGCGCCTTTCTTGAGGTCGACGGCCGCACGCACGCGGGCGTACTGGCCCGACCTCACCAGCTTGTCCGGATTGGGGAAGGCAGCTTCCAGCAGCAACGTACCGGTGGTCGGATCGACCAGCCGGTCGGCGAAGACCAGATCGCCGCGCTGCGGATGCACGGAGCCGTCAGAGAGGATCAGCACGAAGCGACCCGGGTCCGGCGTCCCGCCACGCTCGCGCTGCGACCGGGAGTACCTCAGATAGTCCTGCTCGGCGATCGTGAAGCGGACGTGGATCGGATCGACGTTGGAGACGGTGGTCAACAAGGTGTTCTGCTTGCCGCCGACCAGGTTGCCGGTCTTGACCTCGGTCTTGCCCACCAGGCCGTCGATCGGCGCGTAGATCCTGGTGTAGCCGAGATCTATCTCGGCGCTGTGTGCGGCTGCTGCGGCTGCATCCACCGCCGCACTTGCCGCACGCTCGACCGACACCGCCGTGTCGTACTGCTGGCGCGGAATCGCGTTGAGCGCGACCAGCGGCTTGTAACGTGCGACATCCTGACTGGCGCGGGCCAGGTCGGCCTGAGCACGGGCGAGCTGACCTTTGGCGTTGGCGAGCGCCGCCTCCAGCGTGCTCGGATCGATCGTGTAGAGAAGGTCGCCCTTCTTGACGAAGGTTCCTTCCTTGAAATCCACGCTCTGCAAGAAGCCTTCTGCACGGGCCGTCACTTCGACCTCGGTGGAGCCGAGCGTCTGGCCGATGCTCTCCACCATGATCGGAACGTCGCGCTGGAGAACCACGGCGACTTGCACTTCGGGAGGAGCGGGAGACGGAGGCGGAGGTTTGGAACAGCCGATCGCGAGCGCCGCAGTCACCAGCAGCACCGCGCTATTGTTCGCAGAGCATTTCATCGATCGACCTCTTCCCTTGCTCGAGAGACTCATTTCATACCCGCGCGCAGGTCTACCAGAAGCTGGTCGACGGCATCGACGCGGATGAAGCCTCTGCGCGGGTACTCTATGTCGAGGATCACGTACACCGTCAGCGCGGTGATGCCCGCGAACGCGAGCATGTGGGTCCAGTTGCGCGTCCTGCCGGCTCCCATGCCGTAACCGGCCAGCAGCGCGCACGCGTAGCCGAGCCCGAACAGCAAGGCAAAGATGACGACGGGCGGATGCATCTGCGCCGCCACCCGCCGGGTGGTCGTGATGTCGATCATCTCGTTCAGCGCCGGCAGCAGCAGCATGGTCGCCGGTGGAGACCCTTCGGCGGCGCGGCGTGCCTGTTTCCAGATGTCGCCTTGGATCGCTTCCGACCTGGCGTACTCGCGCCAGGCGTCGCCCACGTCTGACTGCCCGTAGGCGGAAACGCGCGCGTCGGTGTAATCGCGAAAAAGCCGCCGCAACTCGGGTTGTGCCTCGGGCGGCAGCAGATCCAGGCGCAGCCAGGCAGTGCCGATCGCGTTGGCCTCCTGGCCCACCAGCGCGCGTCGCGCGTCGAAGCGCGACGCGGCACCCGAAAACGTGAACGCCACCAGCAGACCGAGCAGAGCGAACACGGCACCGTCGATGGTCCCGATGCCCTCGCGCGCACCTTCGGGATCGGCCTTGAAGCGCCGGATGCCCACGCGGCGGCCGAGTTCCTGCAGCGCCAGCATCCCCGCGAACAGCGCAAATACTGCGACGGCCACCGTGGCTTCGTATCCCATCGGCACTCGCGTCCCCCCTCCGGACACAGTTGCCGCAACTCGAGTCGCGGCGGCGCCAGACCTAGCAGAAACGCGGACCCCGTGTGAACTTCCTCGCGCCACGAGCCCCGCTGTAATCCGCGGCCACGACGGTCGCCGTTCCAGTCGCGTCACTCTGCCCGCTACCACGCTCGCGGTTCCGGCAACGTGAAGGACGTTGGCCCCCACCCGAGCGCCGGCAAGTTCATTCGGGGGCTGGGGCGATACCGGCTAGCCACTCCGACAAGCGCGAATGCTGCGAGGACGCCGTGTGGCTGGCCCACCACGACGCCATCTCGCGATGCGACGCCGCGCGGCGCGAGCGGCCTCGTACCGCGACTCGGCGTCTATGTCACTGCCTTGTCAGTCGCCTCCCGCGGCCGGGGCCTGGAGCGACTCCAGCACGTTGTCGAGGGAGAAGCTGCCGACCTTTTGGCTCGGCGGAAATTCCTTGAACGTGGCGAGGAACTTCCCGACATATTGCTGCGCCGGCACCATCACGAACGCGCGCTCGAGGTTCCAGCGGGTGTAGTCCATGCCCTCTTTGTCCGCGGTCTCGAAGGGGTCGGCGCGCAGGTTGAAGAGTTTGGGCAATTCAACCGGCTTAGGTTTGGCTCGCCAGACATCCATGCCATGCTCGGGTTTCTCGGCGAAGACGATCTTCCACTGGTCATAGCGCAGCGCGGCGAGCGTGCCGTCGTCCAGGAAGTAGAAGAACTCATGGCGCGGGCTGGCCGACTTGCCCGCCAGCGCATCGGTGAGGTCGTAGCCGTCGAGGTGGACCTTGAAGGTCTTGTCGCCGACCTTCATGCCCTTGAGCAACTGCTCCTTCACGTCGGGGGCGCCGGCGGCAGCAAGCAGCGTGGGCAGCATGTCTTCGTGGGCGAAGATGTCGTTCAGCACAGTGCCGGGCTTGATGACCCCTGGCCAGCGGATAGCGGTTGGCACGCGGAAGCCGCCCTCCCAGTTGGTGGCCTTCTGGCCGCGGAACGGTGACTGCCCGCCTTCGGGCCACACGTCTTTCATCGCGCCGTTGTCGGTGGAGTACATGACGATGGTGTTCGCGTCGAGGCCGAGTTCCTCGAGCTTGTCGAGCACCTGGCCGACGTGGCCGTCGTGCTCGACCATGCCGTCGGGATAGGGGCCGAGGCCGGTCTTGCCCCGGCTTTCTTCCTTGAGCCTCAGCCAGACGTGCATGCGGGTGAAATTCACCCAAAGGAAGAAGGGCTTGTCGGCCTTCTTGGCCTTCTCGAGATAGTCCAGCGAGGCCTTGGCGATCTCCTCGTCGATGGTTTCCATGCGCTTCATGTTCAGCGCGCCGGCGCTCTCGATCTTTTGCGTGCCGTCCGGGTTGGCCCAGCTATGGATCACACCGCGGGTGGCGTATTTCTTCTGTATTGCCGGGTCTTTGAAATAGTCGGGATTCTCCGGCTCATCCTCGGCGTTGAGGTGATAGAGCGAGCCGAAGAACTCGTCGAAGCCATGCGCGGTGGGCAGGTGCTCATCGCGGTCGCCGAAGTGGTTCTTGCCGAACTGGGCGGTCGCATAGCCCTGGCCCTTGAGCAACTCCGCGATCGTGACATCCCGCGCCTGCAAGCCTTCCTTCGCGCCCGGCAGACCGACCTTGAGCAGGCCGGTGCGGAAACCGCTCTGCCCGGTGATGAACGCCGCGCGCCCGGCCGTGCAGCTCTGCTGGGCATACCAGTCGGTGAACATCGCACCTTCCTCCGCGATGCGGTCGATGTTCGGCGTCTTGTAGCCCATCATGCCCTGGTTGTAGGCGCTGACGTTCCAATAGCCGACGTCGTCGCCCCAGATGACCAGTATGTTGGGTTTCTTGGCCTGTGCATGAGCAACGCCACTCAGCAGCGACACTGCTGCGAGTAGAAAGAGAACGGTCTTCGACACAGTGTTGGCGTTTCGGCTCATACTGCTTCCCCTCTGAGGTTGGTTGATGGTTGATTGTGATGGCCAGTAACATCTCGTTCCGCGCACGCAGCAGCAGCGTGGTCGCCGGCGAAAACTCTCGGCTGCGCGGCGCGCCTGTTGCCCCGCCGGACTCGAATTGCGAAGGCGGCAAACCTAGCAGAAACGCGGCCGTCGTGTTAACTTCCGCCCGCCATGAACCCTGACGCTGCAAGTCACGATCGCCGTCGCTGTCCGAGTCACCTTGCTCCGCTCGTCGCCGCGCTTGCGGTCCTGGCAGCAGGGCACGCCCTGGCCCCTGCCACAGCGCTGGCGAGTTCGTTCGGCGGCTGGGGCGACACCGGCTGGAGTCACTACGACAAGCGCGAATGCTGCGAGGATGCGGTCTGGCTGGCCCAGGACGACGCCGCCGCACGCTGCGAAGCTTCCGGCGGCGTCCCCAGGATCAGGTCAGGAACGACGCGCGGCCTGTGCGATTGGGACGCGCGAGGAGGCGGAAGCGACCGGGTCTATCGCTGCACCGCCAAGACCGACGTCTACTGCCGCTAGCCAGTCTGTCCATAGGGGCGCATCTGCGGCAGCGGGCGCGGCCCGCTCACCCCGACCTCAGTCGCGAACCGTCAGCTTGGGCCGGAAGTTCCCGTCACGCAGAGCCTCGAGGCGCTCGTCGAGCACACCGGCCCACTTCTCGAACACCGCCTCGACGTCTTCCCAGCTACCGACCGTTCCCTTGGGGGTCTCGGCGCCGCGGCGGCGGTCAAAGAAAGCAGCGCGCGTCGTCTTGGATATCCTGGACTCCCCGGGCTTCCTCGGCCGCACTTCGAGAAACTCGACCTCCAGCGCCGAGTCGCGCACGAAAGCGCGGGTACCTTCTGCCAGCGTGCCCGTGCGGGGAGTCAGATCCCGTACCGGTACGGCAGTCGAGAAGAAATCCAGCGATGCCTCGGGATCGGTGACCAGCGTGAAGGCCATGTGGATCTCCAGCACGCCGGAACCCGGCGCGGTCACCATCTCGAACGACTTGCCGAGACGCTGAGCGATGGCGTCGTACAGCGCATCGGCGAGGTACTGCAGGTCCTCTTCGGGAACGTCCTCCAGGCGGCGGTCGGCGCCGCGCCACACTTCCACCGGGCGGAACAGCAGCTTGCGGTAGCCGCCCTTGCGGGAGTCGTCACGGTACATCAGCAGCGAAGCGAACTGCTCGGTGGGTCTGAGCCTCGAGTAATCGGACAGGAAACCGGACTCGATCGGAAGGGCCGAGGTTTGCACCGCGGGCTTCGCCTCGTCGGCTCGCGTGGTATCCGCGGTCGTCTTGCCCGCGTCCAGCGCGCAACCCGCAGCCCCGGTCCACACCGCCAGCAAGACCGAGAGGCCGATCGGCCGCCAGGCCGACAGCAACGAATCAGCGAGAAATCCGACCGGGGCGCAGCGCGTCGTGGTTGCCATAGGCGCTAACGATGGCCGGCGCCCGCTCGTGGGTCAAACCTGGCGGCGCGCGCACCGTACGCGGCGGCACCTATCGCCATGCCCGGCCATTCAAGATACGAAGGGCCCGAAAATGAAACGCTCCGCCCGCCGTCTGCTCGCGACCTTCGCGTGCATCGTCGTTCTGTCCGGCTGCGCGATCAGCCCGGTCGGCGTGAAACGAATGGACCCGCGTACGGTCCATCGCACGCTGACAGCCAACGTCCTGACGGCGGGCAAGCCCAGCATCCCGACGCTCAACGTCCTGCATCGCCGAGATCTCTTTCAACGTTTCGACAAAGACCCGGCCGGTGCGCTGGCCGCGCTTCACCGCGTCGCGGTCGCCGAGGACGACACCGACGCCTACTTCGCCCTTGCCGAACTGGCTTTCCTTCACGGCGAGCGCAAGAAGGATCGATCGTATTCGATCGCGGCAGCGATTTACGCCTGGTCTTTCCTGTTCGGCGCGCAGCCTCCGGACTCCTTCGATCCACGCCTTCGCGTCGCCACCGACCTCTATAATCGCGGCCTGACGGCCGGCCTCGAAGAGGGCAACAAGCGTGGAGTGCTGCTTGACGGAAGGAGCGTTGCGCTTCCGTTCGGGCAGCTTCAGTTCGCATTCGATGCGAAGGTGCTGGATTGGAACGGACGCCACCTGCGCGACTTCATGCCGGTGGCCGAGCTCGAAGTTCACGGTCTCGACAACCGCTTTCGAACGCCCGGCATCGGCGCGCCGCTGGCCGCCAGCGCCGCCGCCGTCAGTACCGATCAACCGAAAGACGATCTGCTGGCACCGCGTCTGAAAATTCCGGTCACCGCGCTGCTTCGCATCGAGAATGTTCGCGCGCAGATCGCCAGCGGCAACGTAACCGCCACACTCGAACTTCACACCGACCCGAACGAAACCAGTGTCAACGTCGGAGGACGCAGCATCGCGCTCGAGAAGGAGCAGACCGCCACGATCGCGGCGATGCTGGCCGAATCCCCGGTCATCAAGCAGGAGATCCAGGCGTTTCTCGGGGCGGTCACCCGCACGTCAGCCACCAAGAGCGGGTTGGTCGCGCTGCGACCCCACACCGCCGGGCGGATCCCGGTCGTGTTCGTCCACGGCACCGCTTCCAGTCCCGCGCGCTGGGCCGAGATGGTCAACGTGCTGGACAACGACCCGCGCATCAATACGCGCTTCGAGCCGTGGTTTTTCGCCTACGACTCGAGCAGCCCGATCCTCTATTCCTCTTACCTGCTTCGCCGCGCACTCCAGGACACCGTCGTGCGGCTCGATCCCACCGGGAGCGATCCGGGCCTGCAAGACATGGTGGTGATCGGACACAGCCAGGGCGGACTGCTGACCAAGATGACGGCGGTCAGCAGCGGAACCAGCTTCTGGGAGAACCTCACCAAGAAGTCGTTCGAGGAAGTGAAGATGAACGACAAAGACCGCGCGCTGTGGCGCGAAATCATCTTCGTCGAACCGCTGCCCTTCGTGCGCCGCGTGGTATTCGTCTGCACGCCGCACCGCGGAAGCTACCTCGCGGCGAGCGACTGGATCCGCAGCATCATCACCCGCCTCGTGACCCTCCCGATTACGGTCACGCAGATCACCGCCGACCTGGTGACTCTCAACCCGGACCTGGCCAGCATGGCCGCCCTGCGCCGCGTCAACGCGGTCGAGAACATGACGCCCGGCAATCGCTTCGTGCGTACTCTGTCGGGCCTGCCGGTCACAGCGGGGGTGACCGCCCATTCGATCATCGCGGTGCAAGGCGACGGGCCGATCGAAAAAGGCGACGACGGCGTGGTCCGGTACGAAAGCGCGCACATCGACGGCGTCGAGTCCGAAAAGATCGTACACTCGAGTCACTCCACCCAGGCGGTACCCGAAACGATCGAAGAGGTGCGGCGCATCCTGCTCGAGCACGCCGCGGCGGCCCAGCCGTGACCGCCGGGGGCGGACCGATCGGTTGTGGATTTCGCGGCCTGCGGTCGATAAAGGCCTCGAACGGTTTCAGGGGCGTTCGTGGTGGTTCGAGCTTGCCACAGGGTTCTGCCCCACGCTCTCACGCGCGCTAGCGCGCTGTTAGCGGCGCGTCTTTCGCACAGCGAATACCGGCCACGGGCCGGACGGAGATCGATGATGAAAAATAGAATGACGACAGGGGTGAGTGTCGTGGTTTGCGCGCTGCTGGCGCTGCAGGTCGGCGTTTCGGTGGCTGCCGACCAAGCCGCGGCAGTGGCAGCCGCGGCGCCTTCGGAGGAAAGCGTCCGTGCCCGCCAGGTACTCGACGCGATGGCGCAGTACCTGAGCAGCGCCGACGAATTCAGCGTCGAGCTGCTGGCCGGCTACGAAGTCGTCCAGGAAAGCGGCCAGAAGATCGAGTTCGGCGAACGGCGAGACGTCTCGGTCAGCCGTCCCGACAAGCTCAAGATCGAGACCGTGCGCAGCGACGGCAGCGAGAACCTGACGCTGTTCGACAGCAAGCAGATCACGCTCTACGACGCAGACACCAACGTCTACGCGACGGCGCCGCAGACGGCCGGCATCGATGAATCGGTGATCCGCTTCGTTCGTGACCTTCGCATGCGCCTGCCGCTGGCGCCGCTGGTGATGAAGACCCTTCCGGCCGAGCTCGCGCGCCGCGTGCAGAGCATCGACTACGTAGAGACTACCGGACTCTACGGTGAACCGACCCACCACATCGCCGGTCGCACCGCGACCGTCGATTTCGAGATGTGGATCACCGACGGTAAGAAGCCGCTGCTGCGCAGAGTCGCACTGACCTACCGTGAGGCCGAGGGGCATCCGCGTTTCTGGGCCGACTTCTCCGACTGGGATCTCGACCCCGACTTCCGCAAGTCGGCTTTCAGCTTCGCCCCTCCCTCTGGCGCCAAGTCCATGCCGTTCGCGATGGAACTGATCCGCCTGGCGGGCGCAGCCGCGGCCGCGAAAGCTCCGGCCGCAGGAGAAGCACGATGAACCGCGCAAGGATGCGTACCTTTTCCCTCTCGCTGGCAATCCTGTTCACGCTCGCGACGGTGGTCGTGATCCCGGTCGCGCAGGCCCGCGGCGGCGGCGGCAGTCGCGGCGGCGGCGGTGGCGGGTCGTTCGGTGGCAGCCGCGGCGGCGGCGGATCGATCGGGGCCAGCCGCGGCGGCGGATCGATGGGTAGCCGCAGCAGCGGAGGGTTCTCGCGCCAAGGCGCGGCCTCCGGCGGAAGCTTCTCGTCGCGACCGAGCGCGGCAGCGCCATCGCGGGGCGCAGCGGCCCCGAGTCGCCAGGCGCCATCGGCTGCGCAGGGAGCCTCGCGCCCCGGGACGTCTGCAGCGTCGCCGCGTCAGGCAGGGGTGCAGCCGGCATCGCGCCAAGGGACGGCAACCGGGACCAAGGCGGGCGCAGCTGCGCAGCCGTCGACGCGCCAAGGGACCGCGACCGGGACCAAGGCCGGCGCAGCCACGCAGCCTGCCTCGCGCCAAGGGACCGCGGCAGGCGCGAACCAAGGGCAGCGGCAACCTTCCAATGAGAACGTCGAGTCCCGCCAGGAAGGCCGCACCGAGCGACAGGGCAATCGCCAGGAAGGGATGACCGACCGCACCAAGGAACGCCAGGAGGGAGCGAGCGACCGGGCCGAGGGGCGCCAGGACGCATACGAAGACAGCTACCATCACGACGGCGACAACAACTACTACTACGGCGGCGGCTATCACGACGACTGGGACGGCGACGACGTCGCTGTCGGTCTCGCGGTCGGACTCGTCATCGGCACGGCCGTAGGGGCAGCGGCAGCGCAGCCCGAGTCCACGACCGTGATCAACAACACCACCGTTGTGGCTCCGGTCGCAGTGGCGGCGCTGCCCTGCGCTGCCGAGGTCGTCAATGTCAGCGGCGCGACCTACTACCTGTGCAACGGAACCTACTACCAGGAGGCGTACGGTCCCGACGGTGTGACCTACGTGCCGGTACCGGCACCGTGACCGTTCGCGTACAAAACGAGGTTCGAGGATTGCGATGAAGAAGGCACTCTTGACGGTCGCGCTGCTGATTGCCAGCGCGACCGCAGCCCCGGCTTCCGAGATCGGGCACTACGCCGGCGGCCTGCTGAACATCAGGGATTTTTTCATACCGGAGCCCGGCTTCTACGGGACGGTGTACAACTACTACTACCATACCGATCGTCTCAACGATCGCCATGGCGATGAAGTGCGCTCCGTTACGATCGGGTCCGGCACCGGTCCCGGCCTGACGTTGGGCATCGATCCCGATGTCGATGTCTATGTCCTGGCGCCGGCGCTGGTCTGGGTTACGCCCTACGAGATCCTCGGCGCGCGATATGCCGCGCTCATCGTGCCTACGTTCGCGAACTCGAGCGTCGGAGCATCGCTCTCGACGCAATCCGGTCGAGGCGCGGATCCGAGTGCGTCGCAGTTCGGGATCGGCGACCTGTACGTGCAGCCGCTGTCGCTCGGCTGGCCGCTCGAGCACTGGGATCTGACGCTGGCCTGGGGATTCTACGCGCCGACCGGCAAGTACGACGTCGATACCGTGACGTTCCCGATCATCGGACCGCGCAAGGTCGAATCCGCCGACAACATCGGACTGGGCTTCTGGACGAACCAGTTCCAGAGCGCGGTGGCGTGGTATCCGTGGACCAACAAAGGCACCGCGCTGACGGCTGCGCTCACCTACGAGATCAACAGCGACAAGGAACGCTTCGATGTCACGCCCGGCGACAACCTGACCCTTAACTGGGGCATCAGTCAGTACCTGCCGCTGACCGCCGACATGAAGTGGCTCACCGAGGTGGGGCCTGCCGGCTACAGCACCTGGCAGGTCAGTGCCGATTCCGGCAGCGACGCCAGCAACAGCGTAAAGGACCAGGTTCACGGCGTAGGCTGGCAGGTCGGGCTCACCAGCGTCGGCTGGGCGACTGCGCTCAACCTCCACTACTTCTACGAAGTCGCATCGGAGGACCGCTTCGAGGGCCACGTGCTCGGTCTCAGTATCGCGAAGAAGTTCTGACCGCGCGGCGCCGTCGGCTCGCGGAACGATACGGCTGGTGCGTCGCAGCGCTGCGCCACGACCCGGCTCACAGCCCACCGCCCCAACGGTAGCTGAGCCCGATTCCCACCGTGTCGAAGTCCGTCCCGGTCCGCACCGAGACCCCGGTACTCGCGTAGATCTGCACGGAGAAATGGCGCGACAGCGGCATCACGCCGGTCGCACCAAGCCGGGTGCTCGACTGGCGATCGTCGTTGGTCTTACCGTCGACCGTGGTCTGGCCGCCGCCGTACCAGGTGGCATCGAACGCGGCCCATGCACCGGCGGGGAGCGAATAGATGAAGTGTGTCTGCACCGCGTACAGCGGATCCTGCTCGCGTCTGTGGCCGCCGAAGAACTCTTCGTTGTCGGTGTAGAACTTCGTGCTGGCCGCAACGTCCACGGTCACCGGTCCCCAGCGCTTGGAGACGCCGACTTCGGGCTTGAACGACCAGCGGTTGTTCCCGATGTTGACCAGCCTCTCCTCGTCGTAACGGCCGAGCGGCACGGACATGCTCAGACTGACGCCGAGGATCCAGTTCTGGCGGTACGAGGGAAAGTCCTCGAAGCTCAGCGCCGGTGCGCCCAGCAGGTTGGTCGTCATCTTGAATATCGGATCGACGAGGCCGGAGAACTCGCGCGACACCGGCACGCCGTCCACCACCGCCGAACCCGAGACCCAGCTGTATGGAAGGATGGCGGAGACCTTGGCGGACTGGCCGAGCAGCGCGAACGAGCGCGCGTAGTTCAGAACCGTGAAGTGGAGATCGAGTTCCGCATCCTCCAGCGGCACCGACGGATCGGCTCCGACGCCGCCGCTGCTGTAGGCGTAGGTGACCCCGAGGAAGTTGATCCCCACCGGCGTGTTGGCATAGGCCCGCGGTTCCATGTCCTGGGCGCGTGCCGTGGTGCCCGCGCCGCCGATGACGAGCGCGACCAGCGCCGAGCCGAGCGACAGCGACCAGCCTGTCGTCAGAACTTCGCCGTCGGTACGCGCGTTTGGCACGGCGCGGGTCTAGCGCAAGTCGCGCAGAGAGCCAATGGCGGAACGCGCCGCCGCCGGCACACTCGCGCCGATCAATCGATCCATCCCTGTTCCTGGAATCGTTCCTCGAGGATCTCGGCAATTTCCTTGGCGGTCTGCTCGGCGCGGCCCTGTATCTTGCTGCTGCCGCTCGCCTCGCCGTACAACTTCATTCCACTGCTGACGATGAGCCCCGCAGGATTCGCGGTAGCTACGAACGTGGCTGCTCCGAGCGCCGTTCCCGGGCCTTTGCTTCCGCCCGAGTCCAGTACGCCGGAGCCGAGTTTGCGCAGTCCCCGCTCCGTCATCTGGTAGCCTTCGACCGCCGTCTGCAACTCGGACGCGCCGGCGCCGAATCCGATACCGACGCGCCCGGCAACGCTGCCCTCGTTGACCGACAGCAGATATCCGCGGATCACTATGTCGTTGATCTGCGGCTGCGTCCGCGCCGAAACGACGTCGGAGGCAAGTCCCATGTCGCGGATCTTCGCGACCAGTTGCGCTGCGATTTCAGCACCCAACTGCCGGCCGGTGGCGATCTGCTCGGCAGTCTGAGACGTGCCCCCGGCATCGTACTGGCCGCCGAGCGCGGAGTCGGCCGGAACCTCGCCGGCGGTGGCGGCGAACGCATACACCAGGACCTGGGAAGGCCGCGGGAGTTGCCCGGTCACGAGTCTTTGCCGGTTGGTGATCTTGGTCGAGGCACATCCCGCGGCAACGACCACGGCCAACAGACACGGTACCAGCGATGCCAACCCGCTGCGCAAAACCGAGTGGTGTTCGCGTGGATTCGAAGACGAGCCGAACATCAGGGCGCTCGGCGCGCTGCCGGAAGCTTGATTGCTCATGGACGATCCTCCTTGGTCATGGCAACGCGCGCACAGCGACGGCACCGTCACGCGGATCGGGAACGCCGGCGCGAATACGCTGGGAAAAACCGCCTCCCAGACCGCCAGCTCTGGCTGCTTCGTTGATGCGCGAGCGGCGCCTGAGTTCCTCGAACGGCATCGAATCGTCGAGCCCGCCCTTCTCATAGACATACAGCGGCGCATAGCCGCTCAGTGCGATCTTCCACGAATACCGGTTGGCAGTGGTATTGACGTGGCTGTGCGCGAGGATGCCGGTCGTGCAGTTGGTGGTCGCGGTGTTGTAGAACTCGGGGTGCGCGGCCAGCGCGTTGATCTCGCGCAGGTAGTCGAGAAACAGCCGCCTGACCCTGTCTGGAGGTGTCCTGGTGCGGTACAGATAGACGTCTTCAGGCGGATTGTTGCGGATGTTGGTACGCACACCGATCAGGTCGCGCTCGTCGGCGACGACGTCGAGAATCTCGTACTGGCGAAAGAAGCCGGCCACCGTCGAATACTCCTCGCCTTTCTCCTTGCGGGTCTCGATCGAGATCGCGAGGTAATCCTTCCCGGCGAACCCGAAGCTGACGAAGATGTGGGCGATGGCGTCCCCCATCCAGTACGAGGCGATCAAGTCCGCCGAATCCAGTTCGCGAAGGTCGAAGGTCTTGTCGTAGTAGCGCGGCGTGTAGTCGGTCTCGCTGCGGTACTCGAGATCGCGGATGTTGTGAATCGTGACGCGGTCGCCGTCGATGTCGGCAGTGGTCAGCACCGCCACGTCGTTCTGCCAGTCGCGGTCGTTGGAAGGTTCGACCGCCGACCAGCGCACGGCGAACGCCGCCAGTGCCACGGCGAACAGCGCCGACGTCCACAGTGTAAGGCGAGGCCGTGAACGAACCAGGACCGACAGCGCTGCGGCCGCGCCGGTGGCGGCGAGCAGCGCTGCGAAGAAAGGCGCATCGGGAGGGCCGAGCAACAAAGCCAGCGCGCTCCACGCTCCCGTTGCGGCCAGTGCGAGCGCGACCAGCGCGCGCACGACCAGGCTACCGACCTTACGCATCGTTCCTCGCGCCTCTGCTGCCCGACCGCGATACGCGTTCGATGCCGGCGTCCGCCGACATCGCGACGCGTCGCTCGGCTACTTCGATATCTTGGTAACCTTGGAACCCTGGACGCCGATGCCCGCCATCAGCCCCTTCTGGTCGAAGATGAAGGCGTAAACGTCGTCCTTCAGCGTCGTGGTGCTCAGATTCTTGGCCTTGCCCGCGTCCAGCACGACGATGCTCGGGCCCACCCCGAGTTCCCAACCTTCGCTCTTGCCAAGATAACCGACCGTCGAGTCCGTCATCAGGAACAGCGCGTAGCCGTAAGCCTGGGCACCGGCTTGAAGGCCGTAGGACCCCGAGAACGAACTGTAGAAGCCGGCCCACTTGCCCTGCTTGTACAGCACGCCTTCACCATACGAGGCTCCGACGATGAAACCGGCCTTGACGATGTTCGGGAAGACCAGGACGGCCTTGGCCTTCTCGGCGAGCACCTTGGCCGACGGCGTCTGTTCATAGAGTGACGCCAACGCCGCATCGGCGTCCCGTTCGAGTCCGGCGGCGGACTCGGCGAAGACCGGACGCGGGGCTACCAGAGCCGCAGCTGAGAAAGCGAGTGCGGCGACGAAGGTGGCGAGTCGAAGATACTTGCTCATCGGTTGTCTCCTATACCGCAGCGCAAAGCGCTGACGCGTAACGCTCTGACGAGTTTTCCATCGACCGGCGTCGACCCCGGGGAATGAAACGACCTCCCCCGCTCGGCGCGAGTTTCTCGATGGGTTAGTCTCACCGAAGCGCGTTCGGAGCAACAGCCTGCGGTGCGAGTAGCGACTCGCCGGCGTCAGCGCGTCGCGCCCGGCTGCCCCGACGGAGCGCGCCGCGAGTCGCCCTGGGCCGCGCCCTTTGGTGCAGGTGCGGCGCCGCCACGCGGCGCGCTCCCACCTCCGCCGCCGCTCGGCGGGCGCTGCACGGTCGGGCTGCGCTGCCCACTCGGGGCACCGGCGCTGCGAGGAGCCGAAGAACCTGAAGGCGGTCTGCCCCCGCCGCTTCCACCGCTTGGCGGACGCGCGACGGCAGGGCTGCGCTGTCCGCTCGGGACGCCGCTGCTGCGCGGGGCTGAATAGCCTGAGGGAGGTCTGCCCGCACCGCTTCCGCGGCTTGGTGGCGGCGCGACGCCAGGGCTGCGTTGCCCACTCGGAGCGCCGCTACTGCGCGGAGCTGAATACCCCGAGGGCGGTCTGGCCCCGGAGTCGGTAGGCGCACCGCTGTCTATCCTCTGGCCCGGCGTAGCGCGACGCGGGCCGAAGTCGCTCGATGGCCCGCGGCCACTGCCGACGCCCGTCGTGCCCGGACGCGGAGCGACGCGCGGCGCCGGTGCGCTGTCGCCGCCGCGACCCGTCGTGCCCGGACGCGGCGCGATGCGCGGCGTCGGCGCGCCGCTGCCGTTCTTGTCCCCGTCCGGCTTGCCGAGGCGCGGAGCCATTTCTCGTCGCGATCCACCGTCCTTCGTCCGGTCCCGGTCCCGGTCTCTGTCTCGGTCGCGGTCGGGAGTTCCTCGACTCGGCGCAATATCACGCCGCGCGCCGCCGCGGGGGCGGTTGGTGTCGCTGAAATCCCGGGCCTGCTCGCGCGTGACGCGCGTGGAACCCGGCGCCGCGCCGAACCGCCGCGCCGTCTCCGGACTACGATAGGTCACTCCCCGGCGATGCCCGGGATCGTGGCGCCACCTTCCTCCGTCATGGTCCCCATGATGATCGTGCCAGTGGTGGTTCGTGTGCCTGTTGAAGTCATTGTAGTGATGATAGTTGATGTAGACGCCGCGGCCGCCGTAGTAACCGTGGCCGCCCCAGTACCCCCAATCACAGTCCCCCCACAGCGCCGCTCCGATCGCTACGCCCACACCGAAGCTGAACAGCGCGTAGCCCGGCGGCGGCGCAACGTAGAAAGAAGGATAGTAGTAGGTCGGGTATCCCCAGGTCGGTCCGTACACCACCGCCGGCGAATACACCGGAACGTAGATCACCTGGGGAGCGGCCGGTTGAATGACCACTACCCGCTCTTGCACGATGACTTTCTGTTGCTCGGTGGTTCTGAGGGTGCCGGCCTCGTAGGCGAGGTTGCGCATTCGCTGCACCGCCGCGAGAACATCGGCCTCCTGCGCCAGGAACGCGTCGCCGAGATCCTGCGTCCATTGCAGGTTCTCGTTCATCCGGGAAAGGACGTCGGGCAACGGGCACAGCGATTTCACGCTCGGATCCCAGTTCGCGTCCTTCAGTGCCTCATCCAGGGCGGCGGGCGACAGTCCCGGGTTTTTCTGCACCCAGCGCGCTGCCTCGACGACCTCCAACGGGTAGGTCGAAGCCATCAGCACCTGCGTCAGCAGCGAGTCCGGATACAGCGCTATCGGCGCAACCAGTTGCTCGAGCCGGGCCGCATCGAAAGTCGGCGCCGGCTGGGCCGGCGCCGGCGCCGCGTACGACACCAGCGCAGCGGTGAACAGAGCGGCGAGGGGCGCGAGTCGAAAGTGCTCGTTCATGTCGGTTCTCCCTTGGCTCGAGCGGTCGAGCTCGGCTGTTACCGTTCACCCAGTAAGAACCGTCGCGCTCCGGATTCAAGTCAAGCAGCCCTGACGGGTATGGACTTCTCCAGTCACAGCGCCCGCGGCGGCAGCAG
>JACRCR010000240.1 GCA_016218925.1 Deltaproteobacteria bacterium
AGTGGCGGTGCGCGGCGGCATCGTCGACCTGTGGCCGCCCGGTTTCGAGTATCCGCTGCGGGTGGAACTGGCCGGTGACGCGATCGCGTCGATCCGGCTCTTCGATCCCTCCGACCAGCGCTCGTTCCAACCCAGCGAGGATCTGGTGGTGCTGCCGTCGGCGCCGGTGGCGCTGGCGCGGATGGCCGGGGCCGACGTGCGCCGCGCGGTGGCGGAGCGCTGTGAGGAACTGCTGCTTCCGTCGTCGGAGCGCCGGCGTCTGGACGAGTACCTGACCTCAGGCGTCCACTTTCCGGGCGTCGAACTGCTGGCGCCCTACGCCTACGGCAAGCGCAGCTCGTTGGCCGATTTCCTGGATCCGCGCGCGCTGGTGGTCGCGGTGGATCCACCGGCGATCGAGAGCGCCATCGACGCACTCGACATCTCGCTCGGCGAAGCCGCGGCGGCGGCGAGTGCGGCCGGCAGCTTCTTCCCCGATCGCGAGCTGCTCTACCTTCCGCACACGGAGCTGCGTGCGCTGACCACGCGCCGTCCGCTCGTCGAACTCGACGCCACCGAAGCGATCGAGTCGGGCGGCGAGGCCGGGCATCGCTCATGGAGAGTGGAGGTTCGCGCCAACACCGGGCTGGCGGCGGCGCGCGTGCGCATCAGCGCCAAGAAGGGCGAGAGCGGCCTGGCTCCCGTGCGCGAGGCGCTGGACGCGGCCCGGGCCGAGGGCTGCCGCGTCGTGATGATGGCCTCCGACTCGACCCAGCTCGGTCGCATCGAGCATCTGCTGGGTCTGGCCGGCGCCGAAAACGTCAGGCGCGGCAAGTCGTTTACCTGGGCGGTGGGCGGCGAGCGCCGCGAGCCTCCGCCGGTTCTCTCCAAGGCTGCGGGCAAAGCTGAGGCTAAGGCGAAGAAACTCGAAGCAGAGAAGGCCGCCGCGCAGCAGTCGGCGCTCTTCGCCGAGCCGGCGCCGCCGCCCGAGCCGCCGCCGCTGCCGCCGACCGACCCGAAGGCGATCTGGCTGGTCGAGGGTCACTTGCGCGAGGGCTTCAGCATGCCCGCCGATCACCTGCTGGTGGTCAGCGACGAGGAGGTGTTCGGCGAGCGGCGCTCGCGGCCGCGCCGTCGCAAGGCCGCGCGCTCACGGATGCTGTCGGCGCTGGCCGAGCTCAAACCCGACGACTACGTGGTTCACGTCGACCACGGCGTCGGCCGCTACCACGGGCTTCGTCATCTGAAGGCAGGCGGCACCGAAGGCGACTTCCTGCACATCGAGTACGCCGGCGGCGACCGCTACTACCTGCCGGTCGATCGCATCAACCTGGTCGAGAAGTACAGCGGCGCCGGCGGCGCCGAGCCGGCGCTCGACAAGATCGGTGGGACTTCGTGGGAGAGGGCCAAGCGCCGCGCCCGCGATTCGATCCTCGAGATGGCCCGCCAACTGCTCGACCTCGAGGCATATCGCGCCGTCCACACGCGCCCGGCCTGGGCCGAGCCGGGCACCGATTTCGAAGAGTTCGAGGCGCGCTTCCCGTTCGAGGAGACCGAGGGGCAACTGTGCGCGATCGCCGATATCCTCTCCGACCTGGCGCGCGAGCGGCCGATGGACCGGGTGGTGTGCGGCGACGTCGGCTACGGCAAGACCGAAGTCGCCATCCGCGCCGCCTATCTGGTGGCGATGGCCGGCCGCCAGGTCGCCTTCCTGGTTCCGACCACGGTGCTGGCCCGCCAGCACTACGAGACGCTGCGCACCCGTCTGGAAGGCTACCCGCTGCGCCTGGGCGTGCTGTCGCGCTTCGAGACCAAGGCCGAGAACGCCGCGCTGGTGAAGGGGCTGGCCGACGGGACCCTCGACGTGGTCGTGGGAACCCATCGCCTGCTGCAGGCCGACGTGCGCTTTGCGCGGCTGGGCCTGGTCGTCATCGACGAGGAGCACCGCTTCGGAGTGCGGGCCAAGGAGCACATGAAGGCGCTGCGGCGCGAAGTCGACGTGCTGACGATGACCGCGACGCCGATCCCGCGCACCTTGCAGCTCTCGCTGAGCGGTGTGCGCGACCTCAGCGTGATCGAAACGCCGCCGGTGGATCGGCTCGCGATCCGCACCTATGTGGCCCGCTACGACGAGGGGCTGGTGCGCCAGGCAGTGCAGCGCGAACTCGGGCGCGGAGGCCAGGTCTTCTTCGTCCACAACCGGGTCAGTTCGATCGACGCCACCGCGCGGCGCCTGGGCGGGCTGGTCGGCGGTGCGCGCATCGCGGTGGCCCACGGACAGATGGAGGAAGGCGCGCTGGAGAAGGTGATGGTCGACTTCCTCGACCACAAGATCGACGTGCTGGTGTGCACGTCGATCATCGAGTCGGGCCTGGACATCCCCAACGCCAACACCATCCTGATCGACCGCGCCGACACCTTCGGCCTTGCCCAGCTCTATCAGATGCGCGGCCGGGTGGGCCGCTCGCACCGGCGAGCCTACGCTTACCTGCTGGTGCCGGGCGAACGCATCACCGAGGACGCGCGCAAGCGGCTGGCGGTCTTGCAGGATCTGGACGACCTCGGCGCGGGCTTTCGGCTGGCGGCCCACGATCTGGAGATCCGCGGCGCCGGCAACCTGCTCGGCAAGGCCCAGTCCGGTCACATTGCGGCGGTGGGTTTCGATCTGTTCCTGCGCATGATGGAGGAGGCCACCCAGGAGATGCGCGACGGGGCGGTGCTGGCCCAGGTGGAGCCGGAGATCGAGCTGGGGGCGGAGGCTTTCCTGCCCGGCTGGTATGTGGAGGACATCGGCGAGCGGCTGCTGCTGTACAAGCGCCTGGCCAACGCCCCCGACGCTGAGGCCTTGGCCGGCCTGCGCGACGAACTGCGCGACCGCTTCGGCCCGCTGCCCCATCAGGCCGGCAACTTCGTCCGCATCATGGCTCTGCGTCCCACGCTCAAGCGTCTCCTTGTGGTGTCGCTCAAGGCCAGCGATAACGTGGTGGCGCTGCGCTTCGATGAGCGCTCGGAGGTCTCGCGCGAGCAACTGCTGCGGCTGGCGACCGAGCAGCCGAGGCGCTATCGAGTAAGACCCGAGGGCGTGCTGACCATGCAGGTGGCGGCCCCGGATTGGAACGGTCTGGTCGACGAGATCGAGAAGCTGCTCGCCAGACTCGTTGCCGGTCCCCAAGGAGGACGATTTGATGATGACCCGAGTCGACGAGACGCCAAAGCGCGGGTGCGAGCCGGCGGCGCGACAGCCTTCCGAAGGGCGCGTGGCTGAGCGCGACCCAAGCGGGCACGCCGGCAGGGGCGCTTGCCCGACCCGCGCAACCGGCGCTGTCGCCTGTTGGGCGCCCGCTGCGGCCGTCTTGTTGCTGCTGGCGGTGCAAGGCTGCTCGGCCAAGGCCGATGCGCCGCCGCTCGCTGCCTCTGTGACGCCGGCCGCGTCTGCGCCGGCTCAGTCCGCCGCACTCGCTTTCACCAAGTCGAAAGACGCCAAGGTCCTGGACGGTCTGGTCGCCGTGGTCGACGGCAATCCGATGTCGCTGCGCGATCTTCGCGCCTTCCAGAGAACCGCGGTGGTGTTCCTGCCTCCGGAGATGCGCGACAACTTCGAAGCGATCCTGCAGGGCATGGTCGAGCGGCGCCTGCTGCTGGCCGAGTTCGAGAAGAACGGCATCAAGGTGAACGATGAGATGGTCGAGAACTACATCACCGGGATCCTGCAGCAGAACGGCCAGACCCGCACGCAGGTGGAGAAGGCGGTGGCGGAAGCGGGCCTGCAGTGGTCCGACTACTTCGAGCGCATGCGCGAAGAGGTGCAGCGCCTGTCGCTGGTCAACATGCTGATCCGCTCGCGCGTCAACGTCACTCCGGAGGAGGTCGAGCGAGCCTGGAAGAGCGACCCCGCGTTCATGCGGTCGGAGAGACTGGAAATCGCCGACATCTTCCTGCCGTTGCCGGCCGATCCCGAGGCGGCAGCCGAGGTACGGGTCCAGGCGATGGAAGTGATGCGCCAGGCGCGGCGCAACTTCGCGGACGCCGCGCGCAAGTACTCGCAGGGAGCCGGCGCCGCCGATGGCGGGCGCCTGGGCGAGTTCGAGCGCGGCACCATGACGGCGTTCTTCGAGAACGCTACCGCCAACCTCGGCGAGGGCGACGTTTCGGAGCCTGTGGATGGCGGAGGCGGCCTGCACATCGTCAAAGTGCTGAGCATTCACTCCAAGGGGCGCCGCCCGCTCGAGGAGGTCTCCGAGCAGATCCGCGAGAAGCTCTACGAGGCGCGTCTCGAAGAGCGCTACCAGAAGTGGGTCAACGAAGACCTGAGAAAAGAACACCGCGTCGAGATCCTGATCGACGACCTTGCGCTCGTTGCCGGATCGTGAAGCCGCTGATCGCCGTCAGCCTCGGCGATCCCGCCGGGATCGGGCCCGAGATAGTCGTCGAGGCTGCCGCGCGCTCCAAGGTGCGCAGGGCCTGCCGGTTGCTCGTCTACGGCGACGAAGGCGTGCTCGCGGTGGCGCGCCGCGTTCGCAAGATCAAAGCCGGGTCGCCCAGTGCCATCGAGAGGGTAGAGCCGGTTACCGCGCTGCGCCTCGACGCGATGCTGCCGCGCCCGGCCAGGCGCTGCGGTGAAGCAGCGTTTCGCTACTTCGCAGCCGCGGCCGGAGCCACCGCGCGCGGCGAGTGCGACGCGCTGGCCACCGCGCCACTGAGCAAACTGTGGATGAACCGTGCCGGTCATGCCTATGACGGCCACACCGAGTATCTGTCCGAGCTGGCCGGCCGCAAGGCGACGATGATGCTTGCGGGACCGCGCCTTCGCGTCGTGCTGGTTACCACGCACGTCGCCATAGCCAAGGTGCCGAGCCTGCTCACCGCCGAGCGCATCGTCGCGGCGGGTCGCGTCACCGACGAGCATCTGCGTCTGTATCACGGCCTGGCGCGTCCGCGTCTGGCGGTGGCGGCTCTCAATCCCCATGCAGGTGAGAGCGGCCTGTTCGGCGACGAAGAAGGGCGCGTGATCGCGCCGGCGGTAGCGCGTCTGCGCCGCGCCGGCATCGACGCGAGAGGGCCGTTTCCGGCCGATACGATGTTTGCGGCAGTGGTAGCCGGCGACTACGATGCCGCGCTTTGCATGTACCACGACCAGGCCTTGATACCGCTCAAGCTGGTCGATTTTCGCCACGCGGTGAACGTTTCGATGGGTCTTCCGTTCCTGCGCACTTCGCCCGACCACGGCACCGCCTACGATCTGGCGGGAAG
>JACRCR010000241.1 GCA_016218925.1 Deltaproteobacteria bacterium
ACCGCCGCCACGCTGTTTCTCTCGCTCGATCGGCTCGGACTGGCCGCCACCGCGGCGGGCAACCCGGCCGTCGCAGCCGCAGTGATACCGCTGCCGGACTATCGGACCTGGGAAGATCTCTACCGCCGGTCATGGACATGGGACAAAGTGGCGCGCAGCTCGCACTTCGTAAACTGCTGGTACCAGGCCCACTGCTCGTGGGACGTGTACGTGAAGGATGGCGTGGTGTGGCGCGAGGAGCAGGCCGCCGACTATCCGCGCATCCGCTCCGACACGCCGGATTTCAATCCGCGCGGTTGTCAGAAAGGGGCCTGCTTCAGCTCCAGAATGTACGATCCCACCCGCGTAAAGTATCCGCTCAAGCGGGTCGGCGAGCGCGGCTCGGGCAAGTGGCAGCGGATCTCGTGGGCGCAAGCGCTCGAAGAGATCGCCGACCGCATGATCGACACCATCACCCAGGAAGGCAGCGACCGCGTGATCTGGTCGCTTGGCCCGCTCTACACCTTTGGCCCGTCCACGGCCGGGCAGCTTCGCCTGCTGATGCTGCTCGACAGCTGCCAGCTCGACATGAACACCGAGATCGGCGACACGCATCCGGGCGCCGCGGTGACGTTCGGGAAGATCGTCGCCGAGCGCTCGCTCGACGACTTCTTCTTCTCCGACGTGATCCTGATCTGGGGGTCAAACCCGCTCTATACCCAGATCCCGAACGCGCATTTCTGGACCGAGGCGCGCTACAAGGGCGCCTACGTAGTAACCATCGCACCCGACTATAGTGCGTCGTCGATCCATGCCGATGAGTGGGTGACGCTCAGGCCCGGCACCGACGCCGCGCTGGGGATGTCGCTCTCGCAGGTCATCGTCGCCGAGAAGCTCCACGACGAAGCGTTCCTGCGCGAGCAGACCGACATGCCTTGCCTGGTACGCGTAGACAACGGCCGTTTCCTTCGCCAGAGCGACATCGAGAAGGGCGGCTCGGTCGACGTGCTGTACTTGTACGATTCGAAGACCAATGCCATCGCCCAGTGCCCGCGCGAATCGCTGTCACTCGGGACCCTCGTCCCTGCGCTCGAGGGCGTCTACGAAGCGGCCACGCTGGACGGTCCGGTCGAGGTACGGCCGGTCTTCGCACTGCTGCGCGAGTCGCTGGATCAGCACTACAAACCCGAACAGACCGCGGCGATCACCGGTGTGTCCGCGTCGCAGGTCCGCAATCTCGCGCGCCGCATCGGCAAGGCCAAGGCGGTTTCGAACGTCACGTCGAGCAACATCAGCAAGTACTACCACGGCAACCTGATGCAGCGCGCGCAGATCCTGGTCTTCGCGCTGTGCGGTCACATGGGCAAGCGCGGCAGCGGCTACAGCGCCTTCCCGTTCCTCAATCACGACGCGATCGAGACCTTCGCAATGATGCGCGAACGCTCCGAGGCCGGGCAGCAGGCGGTCGGCGCGCAGATGCAGGCGCTGATGAAGCAACTGCAACTGCCCGGCGTGCCGGCGGAGATGGCACGCTACAACGCCTCGCACCTTCAGCTCCAGCGGGGGCTGTGGGTGTGCGGCGTACTGTTCTGGAACATCCACGGCGGCCTGCTCGAGGCCAGCGGCCGCTCGCAGGAATGGGACCCGCACATGAAGCGCCCACTCGGCGAGTACCTCAAAGAGTCGCTCGACAAGGGGTATCAGTTCGTGTGGCCCAAGCCGGGCAACGACCCGCGCGTCGTCTTCGAAATGGGCGGAAACATCCTGCGTCGCCTGCGCGGATATCCGTTCGTTCTGAAGACGCTGTACCCGAAGCTGAAGGCCTACATCACCATCGATTGGCGAATGAGCTCGACCGGTCTCTTCTCTGACTACGTGCTGCCCGCCGCGGGTTGGTACGAGAAGGCCGAACTCAAGTGGATAACGCCGCTGATGCCGTACCTTCATGCTGGCTCGTCGATCGTCAAACCGCTCGAGGAATCGAAGCCTGAGTGGGAGATCTGCGCGCTGCTGGCGCGGACCGTGCAGGCACGTGCCAAGGCGCGCGGGATCGCCGGCTTCAAGGACCGCTGGGGCAACGAGCGCTCGTTCGAGAAGCTCTACGACGAGTTCACGATGCAGGGTGCCTATGACGAGAACGACAACGAGAAGGTGACGGCGGATCTGGTGGAGATGTCGAGCAATCTCGGCGGCACCCGCTGGGCAGACTTGAAGAAGAAAGGCTACGCGCGCTACACCGGGATGGGACATGACGGACTCTCGGCCGGCAACGCCTGCGACATCGAGCCCGACGACACGATCATCCCGTTCCGGCACCACGTAGAGGGTAAGCTGCCGTACCCGACCCTGACACGGCGGATCCAGTTCTACATCGACCATCCTTTTTACATCGAGCTCGGCGAGACGTTGCCGGTGCACAAGGATCCGCCGATTGCGGGCGGCAACCATCCGCTGACGCTCACCGGCGGCCACACGCGCTGGTCGATCCACTCGGCGTGGCGCGATCACGCGCCGCTGCTGCGCCTGCAACGCGGGACTCCGGTCATGTACATGAGCACCACGGACGCCGAAGCGCGCGAGATTCAGGACGGCGAACTCGTCGAGGTTCGCAACGACATAGACAGCTTCCGCATTCACGCCAAGACTTCGGTGTCGGTGCGGCCCGGTCAGTTGATCATCTACCACGCGTGGGAGAACTATCAGTTCGCGGACGGCAAGGGGTTCCAGAACCTGATTCCAAGTCCGATCAACCCGGTCGAACTGGCCGGAGGAGAGGGGCACCTGCGCCCGTACCTGATCACTTCGCAGCCCTACCAGAACGACCGCGACACGAGGGTCGAAGTCAGGCGAGTCACGGCGTGAGAACGCCGGCGAGGCGGAGCGCCGCGTGGCGGAACCGAGATGAGTGAGGCGGCGCGAGCGACCGCGGCCGGTCCGTGTGCCGGGCTGACGGTCCTCGATTTCTCGACGCTGATCTCGGGCCCGATGTGCACGATGATTCTCGGCGACCTCGGCGCCGACGTGATCAAGATCGAAGCGCCGCGCGGCGACAGCACCCGTCACATGGGGCCGCCGTTCGCTGGCGGACTGAGCGCGATGTTCGCGCAGTTCAATCGCAACAAGCGCAGCGTGGTCGTCGATCTCAAGCTGGAGGGCGGTGTCGCGGTCGCGCGCCGCCTGGCCGAGCACGCCGACGTGGTGGTGCACAACTTCCGTCCCGGCGTGGCGGAGAGACTCGGAATCGATTTCGCGGCGTTTGCGGGGCGCAATCCGCGCCTGGTCTATCTGGCGATCAGCGGGTTCGGCGCGCAGGGTCCGTACGCGCAGCTTCCCGCCTACGACACCGTGATCCAGGGGCTGACCGGACACATGGCGGTGCAGGGCGCCGGCAGGACGCCGCAGCTCATCCGCAGCCTGGTGGCCGACAAGTCGACCGCGCTGACCGGCGTTTACGCGGTGCTCGCGGCCTTGCTCGCGCGCGAACGCAGCGGCGGCGCCGGGCGCATGATCGACGTCGCGATGCTCGACGCGTTCGCGGCGTTCATCCTTCCCGATGCGCTACTGCAGGAGACCTTCGTGCCGAGCGAGCGGTGGCGGGGCTTGCCCGATCTTTCGATCGTACACCGCACGTGGGAGACCGCCGACGGGCACGTCGTGATCATGGTCGTCGAGGATTGGCAGTTTCAAGCTCTGTGTCGCGTGCTCGGTCGCGAGGACCTGATCGACGACGAACGCTTCGCGACGTTGCGCGCTCGGGTGGGGAGACTCGACGTGCTGTACGCGATACTCGAGACCGAGATCCGCAAGTGGCCCACCTCCACGCTGGTCGAACGTGCGAGAGCTGCCGGTGCGCCGCTTACCACGGCCAACGGTCTGAAGGATTTCTTGAGCGACCCACAGGTCGCGATGAATCAGACGGTCTTCGAGTCCGACCATCCAACCGCCGGACGCGTTCGCTACCTGCGCAATCCGGTACGCACCGACGGCATGCATCCGTCGCTGCGCCGACACCCGCCGCAACTCGGCGAACACACCGACGAGGTGCTGCGCGATATCGGGTACGCGGCCGCGGACATCGCCGTCTTGCGCAGCGGCGCCGTCGTGGGGTGACCGTCGTCGTGCCCTGACGAACGCTACGACAGCTCGCGGCAAGTTCGCCGCGCGGCTGGCAGGCGGCCGGGGAACACGCTATCGTGCCGCCGTGCGCGCTGGAGATTCACACACAATTGACCCTGTCGTGCGCGAAGCTACCGAGATCGTCATCGCTGCATTGCGCCCGAACCGCGTATCGGTGTTCGTCTTCGGATCGAGAGCGCGAGCCGATGCCGGAGTCCGCTCCGACATCGACCTGGCGATCATGGCCACCGGC